>DATBTN010000057.1 GCA_036559195.1 Candidatus Baltobacteraceae bacterium | reverse complement strand
CCCCAAGAACCCCCAGAACGGGGTTGCTAGGGCGTTATGGCGGCCTTATCATTCGAGGACGAGGCGCGACCCGTCGTCTCGTTCTATTGGAGGTTGCCCATGCGACTTCGCACTTTTGCGCTTCTTTGCGCCCTGGCATTGACCGGTTCGGCCGCTTATGCGGCCGGAAGCGCTCCGACCATCGTCACTCCGTCCGCGATTCACTGGGCGGCTGGCACCGGGCCCCTCGCCGGCGCCCAGACAGCCGTCATCTACGGCGATCCGACCAAGGCCGGCGCCTATACCATGCGGCTCAAACTTCCGAACGGTGCGAAGTTCGGGCCGCACTTCCATGGCGGCGTTGAGAACGTCACGGTGCTCTCGGGCACGTTGCTCGTCGGGCTGGGCGATACCATGAATCCGAGCAAAATGGTTACGCTACCCGCAGGTTCGTTCGTCTCCGTGCCGATCGGCGTGCATCACTACGCCATGGCGCGCGGAGTGACCGTCATCCAAATCCACGGCATGGGTCCCCGGTCCATGACCTTCGTGCATAAGTAATTGGCCCTTGGGTTATCCTGAGCTGCGTCGAGGGATGCGTGCGTCGCCCCTCGTCCTTCGACAAGCTCGTCCTTCGACAAGCTCAGGATGACAGGGGGTTACGTGAGGAGGCCGACTTCTTTGCCGACGGTTTCGAAGGCGGTTAGGGCGCGGTCCATTTCGTCTTTGGTGAGTTTGGCGTTCATCTGTACGCGAATGCGCGCGGTGCCTTCGGGGACGACTGGGAAGCCGAATCCGGTTACGAAGATGCCGCGTTTGAGCAGCTTCTCGCTCATGGCGATTGCGAACGCGGTGTCGCCGACGATGATCGGCACGATCGCGCTCTCGCCGTCGAGCGGTTTAAAGCCGAGCCGGCCGAGGCCGGCGCGGAAATAGGCCACGTTCTCGCGCAAACGATCCACCAACTGCGGATGCGCGTCGAGGTAGTCGATCGCTTCGAGCGCGCTGCAGGCTATCGTCGCCGGCAACGCATTCGAAAACAGTTGCGGTCGCGAGCGCTGGATCAGCGTGTCGATGAGCGCGCGACTGCCCGCGACGAATCCGCCCGACGCGCCGCCGAGCGCCTTGCCAAGCGTGCCGGTGATGATGTCGATCTGCCCGTCGAGGCCGAAATGCTCGATCGTGCCGCGGCCGGTCTTGCCCATTACGCCGGTACCGTGCGAATCATCCACGACGGTGACGGCATTGTACTTCTTCGCTAGCGCCACGATCTCGGGCAGCTTCGCGATGCTGCCTTCCATCGAGAAAACGCCGTCGGTGATGATGACGATCGGCGCGCAATCCTGCACCGACTGCAGCTTCGCCTCCAGATCGGCCATATCGCTGTGCTTGTAACGCTCGCGCCGCGCCTTGCTCGCGAGCCGTACGCCGTCGATAATCGAGGCGTGGTTGAGCTCGTCGGAGAGTATGGCGGAACCCGCCTCGCAGACCGTTGGGAAAAGGCCCGTGTTGGCGTTCCAGCACGCGACGTACGAGAGCGACGCCTCGGTGCGCAAGAACTCGGCGATGCGATCTTCGAGCGTGCGGTGAACGTCGAACGTGCCGCAGATAAAGCGCACCGATGCCGTGCCGGCGCCGTACGTATCGAGACCGCGTTTGCCGGCCTCGATCACCGACGGTTCGTCGGAGAGGCCTAGATAGTTGTTGCTCGAGAGCACGATCACGTCGCCGGCTTCTTCCATGTGAACTTCGGCGGCCATCGGCGTGGTGAGATGTTTGAGTTGTTTGTACGTTCCGGCATCTTTGAGTTTCTGCAGATCGCCGGTCAGACGCGATTCGAATGCTGCGTTCACTTGGCGTTACCACCTTTAAGATCGAGGACGATTTTGGCGGCTTCGCCGTTTTTCATCAGTTCGAATGCGCGATCGAATTGTTCGAACGGCAGTACGTGCGTGATGATCGGCCGCAAATCGATGCGGCCGCTCTTTACGAGCGCCTGCGTTTGATACCACGTTTCGAACATGCGCCGCCCGTTGATTCCGAGCACGGTCAGGCCTTTGAAGATAATGCGTTCCGCAAGGTTGATGTTCACCGAGTCGCTCGGGATACCGAGCAGGGCGGCGCGGCCGCCGTTACGCACCATTCGCAGGCCGTTGTCGATCGCTTGGCCGCTGCCGCTCATTTCGAGCAGCACGTCGGCGCCGTCGCCGCCGGTACGTTTGAGAATCTCGTCGACCAAATTTGGATCGGTTGCCGAAAATACTTCGTCGGCCCCGAGTCGTTGGGCGAGTTCGAGCTTCGCCGGATTCACGTCGATGGCGTAAACCGCGGCGGCGCCGGCGGCGCGTGCGACCGGAATCGCCATCAAACCGATCGATCCGACGCCGGTGATGATGACCGACTTCGTACTAACGCCTGCGGCCATAACCGTGTGAACGGCATTACCGAGCGGATCGAAGACCGCCGCGAACTCGTCGGGAATCGCCGGATCGAGGCGCCACACGTTGACTTCGGGCATCGCGATGTAGTCCGCGAACGCACCGTCACGATCGACGCCGATGATCTGGACCCGTTCGCAGATGTGCGCCTCGCCGGTGCGGCAGAGAAAGCACGTGCCGTCGGCGATATGGCCTTCGGCCGAGACGCGTTCGCCCACGCGAACCATGCGAACGGCCGGTCCGACCGCGGCCACCGTTCCCATGAACTCGTGGCCGATAACGCAGGGTGGGTGAACCCGGTTCTGAGCCCATTTATCCCAGGCGTAGATATGGTGGTCGGTTCCGCAGACGCCCGCCTTCTCCACGCGAATCAGGACATCGGAGGGGCCGAGCGTGGGAACGGGCACGTCTTGCAAGACGAAGCCTGGCTCCGGCCGCACTTTACAGAGGGCCCGCATAGTATCAGGAAGCATGACGGGCCGTTCTATTCTCTAGAACGGCCCGCCCTTACTTCCGAATCCCGAAGGCTATTTAGCGATCGGTTTCCTTCACGTGCATCGTCGACGTTTGGATGTAGCCGAGTTTCTGCAGCGCGTTACCGTTGTTCTCGATGAACTTGATAAAGTCGGCGACGGTGCCCTTGGCTTTACCCTTAGTAAAGATATGCTCGTACGACCAGATGGGATATTTCCCGTCGCGGATAGCGTTGTCGGTCGGAGCCACGCCGTTGATCTTAACGACGGTGACCGGTTTGCCGACGGTGTAGCCGAGTGCGACGTAGGTAATCGTTCCGGGCGTCGTTGCGACGGTCGAAACGACGGCGCCGGAGCTATCTTGCTCGAGGCCGGTTTCGGCGATCTTGGAAACGCCCATGATCGTTTTACCGAAAACCGCACGCGTTCCCGAACTGCGCGGCCGGTTGATAACGACGATCGCCTGATCCTTCCCGCCGACAGCTTTCCAATTGGTCACGCGACCGGCGAAGATGTCGCGGATCTGTTTAGACGAAAGCGTGCTCACGCCAGCCGACGGGTTGACGGCGATCGCAAAAGCGACGACGCAGACGCGGTGATCGGTCAAACCCGCGGAGCCGGGCGCGACGACGTCGGAGTCGCCGAGGTCGGCCTGTCCCGCCGAAGCCTGTGCGATGCCGACGAACGAGCCGCCGCCGGAGACCGAGATTTTGACGTCGGGATGTGCGGTCTGATATTCCGTGGCCGATTCTTTCACCAGCGGCAGCAGCGCGGTCGAGCCTACAGCCGTGATACTGGTGTCCGCGAGAGCCGCGAGCGGCAGCGCGAAACTAGCGGCGATCGCGATCGCCGTTATCAAGCGTTTCATGTTGTCGTTCCTTTAGTACGAAGTGTTAGAAATCGTACTCGAGCTGCGTGCGATTGTATTTGAAGTCGAACGGAAGTGTCGGTTGCGTTCGATCGGCGTAGCGGTGACGGATCGAGAGACCGTGATATGCGCCCGGGCCGACCTTGTTGAAGAAATAGGTCGCGTCGGCATCGAATTCTTTGGTCGCGTTGACGCCCGCACCGTTGGAGTAATCGTAGAACGCCTGCGAGAGAATCAACTTGACCTTCTTGTCGCTCGTCTGGAACGTGCCGGCCACCTTGAACGATTGGCCGGTGCTGTGCCGGTCGGCCACACCTTGCGAGATGCTGGTCGTGTAGAGCGGGTCGGTCGCGTACGAGTCCGAGTACGGCGTGGCGATTCCGCCGTAGTACACCGTATAGGTTCCGGGCGCGTAGCTCTTGCAGTTCGGCGTGCCGCCGGCATCGAGGAAGTATCCGGATTGAGCCGCCTGCGCGCAACTGCCTACGAGCGTTGCCGTGCGTTCCGGGGACTCATCGAAGCTCGCTGCGAGGTCGATGTTTTTCGTGAACGAGGCACCGATTTGCATGCCGTAGGTCGAGTTATTGACGATCCCGACCAGAGCGCGGCCGGCTTGATGTTCGTCGACGAATTGCGCCGCAACGTACGGCTTGATCGGCGACTTAGGCGACGGATAATACTTGCCCTCGGCATACACGAGATTCGCAATGTCGGTGAAAGCGTAGTTATAGATCGTCGCATTAAATTGCGAGCCGTACTTGTAGCCGAGGCTCGCAACGCTAAACCCGTTCGTCTCGATGCGCGGGTTGGAGGGGCCGCCGGCGATCGGTCCGCCGGTGAGCAGCGTCGTTTTCTCAAACGCCGAACTCGTGCGGTTCTCGAACCGGATCATGTCGGTCAGGCCGAGCGTGAACCCTTTGCCGAAGCCGATCGCCACGTCGGCACCCTGGTAGAGCGCCGGTTTTATGCGCGAATCCGAATCCGGAGCCCACGGTGATTTGTAGTTCTGGTCGCCGATTTTTGCGAAAAACCCTTTGGTCTTGATTTGCACGTAGGCTTCGCCGAGCGTGCTGAGATCGAATCCGGGGAGCGTGTTATCGATCCGCGGGTTGAAGCCGGGGTTCGAACCGTTCGCGCCGAGCGGGTCGGCTCCGTAGTAGGTGGCGCCCACCGTAAACGGCGAGTCGCCGAAGTGATAGTCGCCATGCAGTTTGCCGCCCAGATTGAATGCCGTGCGGTTGGGATTTCCGGCGTTTTGCACCCGGTTCGTGCGAGTGAAGTAAAAAGCGCGAATGTTGCCGCTGTACTGGAATGCCGCGGGCGTTGCTTTGGGGGCCGGCGTCGGTGTTGCCGGTGTTTCCGCCGACGCTACTGCGCCTCCAAATAACGCGCACGACACGCACAATGCAGTAAAACGCGCAAGTGACATAAACACGTGTTTCTTTTCCTTTGCTATCACACAAGTGACGACCACATCGTACGAGCTTGATATTAAGACGTACTTAACGAGGCTTTAAGATTCACTAGGACGGCTAAAAAAGGCGCGCCTAGTATGTGCCGGCGGCCTCCACCACTACCGCTCGTGGTGGACCCGGCGCCACGCCGGTTCTAGCCGTAGCGGCCGGTGATGTAGTCCTCGGTCCGCTTGTCCCGCGGCTTGGTGAAAATGTCGGTGGTTCTGGCCGTTTCGATCAGTTCTCCCATCAGGAAAAACGCCGTGTAATCGGAGATTCGAGCGGCTTGCTGCATCGAGTGCGTCACGATTACGACCGTGTATTCTTTTTTTAGCTCCGAGATGAGATCTTCGATTTTGCTCGTTGCGATCGGATCGAGCGCCGACGCCGGCTCGTCCATCAAAATGACCTCGGGTTCCACGGCCAGGACGCGTGCGATGCAGAGCCGCTGCTGTTGGCCGCCGGAGAGGTCCAGGGCCGAGCGATCGAGCCGATCCTTTACTTCGTCCCAAAGGGCGGCGTGACGGAGGCTGCGCTCGGCGATCTCCTGGAGCGCTTTGCGATTGCCTACGCCGTGGATGCGCGGCCCGTAGACGACGTTTTCGAAGATCGTCTTGGGAAACGGATTGGCGCGCTGAAACACCATTCCGATACGGTGCCGAATCGTAACCGGATCGACGCCGGGCGCGTAGATGTCCTCACCGTCGAGCGTTACGGTCCCCTCGACGCGTACGTCGGGCGTGAGATCGTGCATTCGATTGAGGGCGCGAATGAAGGTCGACTTGCCGCACCCCGAAGGTCCGATCAGCGCCGTGACGTTATTTTCGGAGACCCGCAGCGAAGCTTGCTTGATCGCCTGAAAGGCGCCGTAGTAGACGTTGAGGTCGTCGACCTGCAGTTTGGCCGATTGCTCGATCTGCGGTACCTTCGCTGTCATGAACGGTGCCTTCGCTGTCATGGTGGTGAGCATACCAGATTATTTCCCCGTGAACCGTTTGTTTATCACGCGCCCTAAAAAGCGGGCGCTAATGTTGAAGATCAGGACCATGACGAGGAGAACGAGTGCGGAGCCGTTGCCGACGAGCGTGCCATCGGGGATCAACCCCTCGGAGTGCGTGTACCACAGGTGCACCGAGAGCGTTTCCGCCGTGTGGAAGAGCCCCATGTCGAACGCCGATTTACCCGGCGAAACGCTCGTGCCGGCCGTGAAGATCAAAGCGGCCGTTTCGCCGATGATCCGGCCGGCGATGAGCACGATGCCGGTCGTTAGCGGTGCGATCGCGCTTGGAAGCACGACGCGGCGAATCGTCTGCCACTTGGTGGCGCCAATCGCCATCGAGCCTTCGCGAAACGCATTGGGTACCGTCTGCAGCGCTTCTTGAGTGACGCGCATCAGCGCCGGCAGATTCAAGATCGTTAGCGTCAACGCGCCTCCGATCGCGCTGAATTTCCAGTGAAACACCGTAACGAAGAGCACCAGCCCAAAGAGTCCCATCACGATCGACGGAATCGTCGCGAGCGATTCGGCGCAGAACTGCACGGCCGCGGTAAAGAGCCCGGGGCGAGCGTACTCCTGGAGATAGATGCCGCCCGCGGTTGCGATCGGCACCGTGAAAATCAGCGTGAGAATGAGAATATAAAACGAATTGAAGATCTCGGGACCGATGCCGCCCCCCGCGCTAATCTCGCTGGGCGGCGCGGTAAGAAAATGCCACGAGATGGCCGGCGCTCCGAGATAGGTGATGTAGCCGATGAAAAATGCGAGCAGCACGATGATCGAAACGGCCGCCGCCCACAGAACGCCGGTCATGGCCGAATCGACCAAACGGCGCTGCGCGGCGCGCGCGCGCTTTTCAATGCCGAGAGAGGTCGCGCTCGCTACCGCCATTTAGGCTCGCTGGCGCGCGGCGTAGCGCACGCCGAGAATGAGCGCCATTGCGATGAGCAGCAGCAAAAACGCCATCGAAAAAAGCGAATCGTAGAGGACCGTCCCCTGCTGCGCGCTGCCCATATCGGTCACGATTTCGGTCGTGAGCGTCGCCGTCGGCGCGAGCAGGCTCTTCGCCAAAACCGGGCTATTCCCGATCACCATCTGAACGGCGAGCGCCTCGCCGATGGCGCGGGCTATGCCAAGAATGACGGCGACCATCAAGCCGCTGCGCGCGGATGGCAAGAGGACGCTCCAGATGGTCTGCCAGCGCGTAGCGCCCAGCGCCATCGAGCCTTCTTTCATCGAAATGTGCACCGCGCGCAGCGCGTCCTCGGAGAGCGCGATGACCGTCGGTAGAATCATGATCGAGAGTACGATGCCGGCGGTGAGCAATCCGAAGCCGGTAAGGCTGCCGACGTGACGGATGACGGGCGCGAGCAGCGTGAGCCCCAACCAGCCGTAGACGACCGATGGAATGCCGACGAGAATCTCGATCGCCGGTTTCATGAACGAGGCGAGGCGCTTCGGCGCGAGTTGCGAGAGAAAGATGCCGACCGCGATCCCGAACGGGCCGCCGACGAAGATCGCAAAGAGCGTAACCGCGAGCGAGCCCAGGATGAAGACGAGGGCGCCCGGATGATTCTGATCTGGGCTGAAGTTCGCCGAAAACAAAAACGTGAACGGCGACACGCGGTCGTGGAGAAAGAGCCGCAGTCCCATGAAGGCGAGATAGCCGAGGATAGTCGCCATCGCAACGATGACGAAGGCGCTAGCAGCGAAGAGCGCACCTTTAGCGACGCGTTCTTGCGCGTGCGCCCGGCCTGGTCGACTCGGGATCAAAGCCCACTCATCGTACGCAAGGAGCCGTAAGTCTTCCTTAAGCCAATATTAAGGAAGATTAAGGCGCGTCACGCCGACCTCAGCGCGGCGGCACGGTCCTTCGACAAGCTCAGGATGACAAGTGGGTTCTTTGTCATGCTGAGCTTGTCGAAGCATGGGCTTGTCGAAGCATGGGCTTGTCGTCCTTCGACGGGCTCAGGATGACAAGTGGATTCTTTGTCATGCTGAGCTTGTCGAAGCATGAGCTTGTCGTCCTTCGACGGGCTCAGGATGACAAGTGGGTTCTTTAGTTCGCAGCGTAGGCGCCGATCCGATTTCTCAAGCTCCATCCACGTCAGCATGCTCTAAGCAAACCACACGCGTATTAGGGCTTCCTTATCGCGAGATTAACGCGACGGCGGGGATCGCATGAGGTGCGCGACCGGGATCTTTACGGTGAACTTGGTGCCGCTTCCGAGAAGCGATTCGGCCGTGACGGTGCCGTTGTGCGCGTCGACGATTTGCTTGACGATCGAGAGTCCGAGTCCCGCGCCGCTGATGTCGCGCGCGCGCGAACGATCCACCACGTAGAACCGCTCGAAGATATGCGGGATATCCTTGTACGGGATCCCGATCCCCGTATCGCTCACGCCGATGACGGCGTACCCGCCGCTCGTGTCGATCGCGGTCGTTACCGATCCCCCGGTGGGAGTGAAACGCAGCGCATTATCGATGAGGTTTACCAGAACTTGGGCCAGCCGCTGCGAGTCCGCTTCCAAAACGATCGGCCGCTCGGCGCGAAACTCAAGGGTCACGTTCTTGGCCGCAGCCTGCGGCTCGAACGACGCGACGATCGGCCGGGCGATCGCTTCGAGATCGACCTCGTCCACGTGCAGGTTCATCGCCCCGGATTCCGCCCGGGCCTGCTCGAGCAGACGCGCCACCAGGGCGACGAGCCGGTCGACTTGTGCGAGCGCCTGCGGCAAAAAGATATCGCCGGCTTCTTCCTCGGGCGATTCGAGCACCGTCTCGAGCATCAGTTTTACCGACGAAAGCGGCGTTCGCAGCTCGTGCGAAACGTTGGAGAGAAACTCCTGACGCGCGCGCTCGAGCGCCAACAGGTCCGTGTGATCCTCGGCCAGCACGAGCGCCCCGTTCACGCGATCGTCGTGATCGGTGAGCGGATAGACGGAGACCGCATAGTGGCGGCTCCCGGTCTTTCCGGCAACGATGAGCGGCCCCATCGTCGCTTCACCCGCAAGCGCCGCGTCGGCGCGGCGTTCGAGCTCGATCGAAGGAACCGCTTCGATCAGATGCGCGCCTTCAACGCGTTTTACATCGAAGCCGAAGATCGCCGCCGATGCGCGATTGGAAAATCGCACCCGCGTGTGTCGATCGAGCATCATCACGCCCAGCGGCAGGGCGCGCACGAGCGCATCGAACCGGTCGCCGGAACGTTCGGCGGCGCGCGGCGGCGGATCGTCGGCGCGCTCCGGCGCGCGCGCGCCTCTCAGCGACCGCAGACCGAACCCCGCCGCCACGCCGATAACGAGCGCGCCGAACGCGAGAATCTCTGGCTGGATGATTACTCCTTGAACATGTATCCGCGGCTGCGGACGGTGATGATGTGCCGCGGACTACGTGAATCTTCTTCAATTTTCTCACGCAGCCACCGGATGTGCACGCTCACCGTCTGCTGCTCGCCTTCGAAATCGTATCCCCAAACCTTGTCGAGCAGGGTCTGACGCGTGACTACGCGTCCCGGATTCTCCATGAGCACGCGAAGCAGCGCGAACTCCTTGGGCGCGAGCGATACGTCGGTACCGCGAACCGTCAATTGCTGGCGCGACGGGTCGAGCACGATGCCGCCCAGAGAGATCGCCGCCTCGCGATCCTGCGAAACGATCGGCGATTGACGGCGCAAGCGCGCCTTCACGCGAGCGAGGAATTCGTGCAGCGCAAACGGTTTGGTGACGTAGTCGTCGGCCCCGAGTTCGAGCGCGAGCACCTTGTCGATCTCCTGATCCTTCGCCGTCAACATGATGATCGGCACGGAGCTCGTCTTGCGAATCTCCTTGCACGCTTCGATGCCGTCGAGCACCGGCAGCATGATGTCGAGCACGATGAGGTCGGGCTCCTCGCGCTGGGCCATCGCAATCGCGCTACGCCCGTCGCTGGCGGTACAAACCGTGTAGCCGCTTCGTTCCAAGTTGTAGCGCAGGGTCTGGAGGATCGCCGCCTCGTCGTCGACGACGAGGATTTTTTTATTGAAGTCGGGGTGCTTGTTGAAGCTGCCCCGTTTATTCTCCAGCGATGCGTTCATAGAATTTTGCGACGGCGCTGTAGTCACGCGATCCGTCCCCTTCAGCCGATTGCAGTGTGTAGAGCTGGTACGCGAGAGCCGACGCGGGAAGTGCCAACTTCATCGAGCGCGCCGCGTCGAGCGCGGCCGCCAGATCCTTACGGAGGAGATCGAGTGCGAAGCCTCCGTCAAACGTGCCCGCAAACCACGTTTTCGGTAACCAGTTCTCCAGCAGATAATTTGAACCCGTCGCGCTAGCGATGACTTTACGAACGGCCTCGATATCGGCTCCGGCCTTCTTCGCGAACGTCAACGCCTCCGCGTTCGCGAGCATGATCGTCGAGATCATGAGCTGATTGACGAGTTTCACGGTCTCGCCGAGTCCCACCGCCCCCAGATGGTGGGGGGTTCCCATCGCCCGCAGCACCGGCTCGACGTGGGCGAAATCGAGCGGATCGGCTCCGACCATGATCGTGAGCGTCCCCTCGTTCGCGCGGGCGGGACCGCCGCTGACCGGGGCGTCGACGAATCGGTGCCCGGCCGCATTGATTCGAGTCGCGAACTCACGCGTGGCGACCGGCGAGATCGTCGACATGTCGATGAAGGTAGCGGGAGCCGCCGCTCCCGCGAGGGCCCCGCGGGAACCGAAAAGCGCCTCTTCAACCTGCGGCGCGTCCGGAACGCATGTAATGACGATCGAACTCGCGGCAGCGACGCCGGCCGGATCGGCGGCCTGCGCCACCCCATCGGCGGCGAGCCGATCGAGCGGTTCGCGATTGCGATGCGCGCACGCCGTTACCGCAAAACCCGCGCGTCGCAAGGAACGAGCCATCGGTTCGCCCATCGCGCCGACGCCGATAAAACCGATCTTCGGAAGATTTTCCATATCGAGGGGGCGCCTTCGCGCTAGACCCAGCGTTTCCGTGCAAAGTAGACCATCAGGATCGCGAGCGCCACGACCTCGCTGCCGATCCCGAGCCACCAAAAATCGTGGACGCCCGTGATGTGATTGATCAGAAAACCAAAATTCTGCCCGAAAAAGCCCGTGATAAAGCTCAACGGCAGAAAGATCGTCGCGATTACCGTGAGCTGCTTGCCGATCTCGGCTTGGCGGTGTGCCGATAACGACCAATGGATCGAGAGCGTCGTTGCGACCATGTCGTGCAGCGAGTCGATGCGGTCGAGCAATCGCATCGCGTGATCTCCAACGTCCTGATAGTAGGCGATTTCGTCGGGGCCGAAGATCTGCACGTCGCTGCGCACGATGCGAGCGACGATGTCGCCTACCGGCGCGACCACGTGACGCATGAGCTGCAGCTGCTGTTTGATCGCAAGCACGTCGCGCAAAACGTCGGCGCTCGCCGGGCCGCCGCGCGACGGCGTCAGGAGCGCGTTCTCCAGTGCTTCGACCCGCGCTTCGAAGGTTTCCACGACCGGAAAGTAGTCGTCGACGACGGTATCGAGGATCGTATGCACGAGTGCGCCGCTGTCTCGCTTGAGCGAGGTTACCCCGTTCCAACGCCGTTCGATCTCGTCGAGCGGGTAAGCGGGCGCGTGCCGAACCGTCACCACGAACCGCGTGCCGGCAAAAATCGCGATTTCGCTAGTCGTTAGCGTGCGCGCGCCGTGGGCGACCGCATGCACGACGATGAACCAAAAGCCGGCATACGCATCGATTTTCGACCGTTGGTGTGCTTTTACGGCATCTTCTACCGCGAGCGGATGAAGGCCGAACTCGTCCTGCAGCAAGCGCAGCGCGCCGTCCTGCGGGTCGACCGTGTCGAGCCAAACGAAGGCACCCGGCTCTTCGAGGATCTCGCTGATCTTCGAGAGATCGGCAAGCGGCTCGGCACGCCCGTCGTCCCGGAAAACCGTGCAGTGCGCCGGAGTGAAGGCGGCGGAATGAGGATCGGCCATGGCGAGCCTTGTTCCCGCAACGTGCCGCCGGCAACCTGGGAGCAACCGCCCGCGTAGGGGCCGCTCGAACCCTGACCGAAGGCCGGAGGCCGAGAAGCCCCGCCCGCATCGCGTCTTGAGGAGACCCAACTCGTGCTAGCTACCGTTCGCCGCCCCACGTTTGACGACATGAACCTTTCGACGGGCAAACGCGTCCGTTTGCACCGCTTGATGTACGAACACGGGCCGGCCAACGGAACCCTGATGCTGTTGCCGATCGATCAGGGCCTCGAGCATGGGCCGATCGACTTCTTCGCAAACCCGGAGTCGATCGATACCGATTGGATCTACCGCCTCGCGGTCGCAGGTAATTTTTCGGGCATCGCGCTGCACGTCGGTCTGGCGGAGAAATATCACAAGGCCTACGCGGGCAAAGTGCCGCTCGTGCTTAAGATCAACGGCAAGACGAACGTACCGAACGACGACGATTCGTTTAGTTCGCTCACCTCGTCGGTCGAAGATGCCGTGCGATTGGGCGCCGACGCGGTTGGATACACGCTCTACGTCGGCAGCCCCGCGCAAGACGTGGATATCGCGCAGTGCAACGAAGTTCGCCGCGAGTGCGAACGCTACGGCATGCCGCTGATCGTCTGGGCCTATCCGCGCGGCGCGGCGATCAAAGCCAAGGGCGGCATCGATTCGCTCTACGCGATCGACTACGCGGCGCGAGTCGCCTGCGAGATGGGCGTGGACGTGATCAAATTGAACGTTCCGAAGTTCGATGCGGCCACCGCCGGCCAATTACCGAAACCTTACGACACGCTCCAGCTGTCTGATGAAGAGGGACTTGCGAAGGTTGTGAAGTCCGCGGGACGCTCGCTCGTGCTGGTCTCCGGCGGAAGCAAAGCCAGCGACGACGACACGATTCACAAAGCGAAAATCGCGATGGAGGCCGGGTGCGTCGGGTTGATCTTCGGCCGCAACATGTGGCAGCGCAAGTGGGACGAGGCATTGGCCATGAGCGGCCGGATGCACGAAGTCATGAAAGGCTATTCGCAATAGAGACCCTCGAAGAGCGCGTCAACGCAGCGCTCGACAAAGTACGGCCCGGCATTCAAATGGACGGCGGCGAAGTCTGGCTCATCAAAGTCGAAGACGGCACCGCATTCGTCCAGATGCTCGGTGCGTGCGGCGGCTGCCCCGCATCCTCGATGACGCTCAAAGGCGCGATCGAAGCCGTCGTCTGCGCCGACGTCCCCGAAGTCCGCGAAGTCGTCCAGATCTAGCGCCCGTCGACCCGCACGTGGTTCGACAAGCTCATCATGACAAAGAGCGGGGCTCGGTGACCAGCACGTGGTTCGACAAGCTCACCATGACAAAGAGCGGGGGCTTGTTGACCAGCACATGGTTCGACAAGCTCACCATGACAAAGAGCGGGGCTTGTTGACCAGCACGTGGTTCGACAAGCTCACCATGACAAAGAGCGGGGCTTGTTGACCAGCACGTGGATCGACAAGCTCACCATGACAACACCTTTGTCATCCTGAGCTTGTCGAAGGACGCGTCGAATGCAAAAAACGCACCGTGGTGCGTTTTTCATGTTATGGGTTCGGTGAAGCCGGTTCGTTAGTGCGAGCCGGAGTGTTTGGCGCAGTACCAGACGACCGAGCCGCCCGCATTGACGGGCACCATGTGTTCGTGATTGCCGCGGCGACCGCAGTTCGCACACGCATACGTCCGGCCGATCGGAGCCTTACCAGCGCCCGAACCGCGCGTCCCGATGTAGGCGGCGATGACGATAACGATGAGGGCGATCCACACGATCGACGCAAAGAAGTGATCGACGGTTTCAGGGCTGAGATGCATGCCAATCCATTCGCCCCCGGGCGCCGGGCGCTCCTGGAAGCGCCCGCTTCTTCGTGCAGGGAGGCGTGCGACATGAGTAGCACCAGATGCGCCACGCTCGAGGCGGCGGTGCCCGCCGTTTCTCGCCGAGGCCATCGCGGTCGGCCTGCGCGAGCGGCCGCTCTAGCACGAGTTTGGGGACGTCCATCCGATCCTGCGCTAAAACGCGGTATAACGGGTGCATGGACGACGCCGCGCGCATCCGCAACCGTTTGGTCGATCGCATGATCGTGGCCGGAATCGGCATCGATCGCGGCGTCGAAGCGGCGCTGCGCGCGGTGCCGCGCCATGCGTTCCTGCCCGAGGTTTCGATCGATGCCGCCTATGCCGACGGCGTCGTTGCGATCAAATCCGCCAACGGCGTCGCGTTGAGCACCGCATCGCAGCCGACCATGATCGCGCTGATGCTCGAACAACTGCGCGTCGAGCCGGGCATGCGCGTCTTAGAGATCGGAACCGGCAGCGGCTACAATGCCGCGCTGCTCGCCGAACTCGCCGGAGCGTACGGCCGCGTCGTCACGATCGATATCGAAGCCGACCTCGCCGCGAACGCGGCGCGGCGCCTCTACGCGACCGGATACGGCAGCGTACGAATCATCTGCGGCGACGGCCGCAACGGCGATCCGCACGACGCACCCTTCGATCGCATCATCGTGACCGCGAGTGCCCCGAGCATCGCACCCTCGCTCTTCGAACAACTCCGCGAAGGCGGCCGCCTCGTCGCCCCAATCGGCAACAGCGCCGCCCAACGAAGCATCGCCTACGAACGCACCGTCGCCGGCCTCCGCGAAACCGGCGCCATAGCCTGCCAATTCATCCCGCTCCGCTCCCAGTAAACACAAGTGGTTCTTGTCATGCGGCTTCGTCAAGCTCGTGCTTCGACAGGCTCAGCATGACAAGGCGCGGGTTCTTGCCATGGTGCTTCAAACCGGCTCGTGCTTGGACAGGCACAGCATGACAACGAGGCTTGCGTGGGGGGACGGGTGCGATGCGGCGGGCGTGTGAGGGAGGAGCGGAGCCAGGATGGCGGGAGCGACGACGAGCCGAGCAGCTTTTTCGCACGATGCGAAAAAGCGGGCGTCCCGCCGCATCGCACCCGTTCCCCCACGTAAGCCGGCTAGCGCATGCGGCGATAAATCGGAACGACCTCGTCGATCTTACGAAACGCCCCTTCATGCGGCGTCGAATGCAGCGACTCGGCGCTGCTCAAGCAAAGAAACCCAAGCCGCGCGAGGCTCTGCAAAAACAAGTTGTGCACGCGATATTGCAGGCTTTTGCTGTGCTGCGGTAACACGCCGCGCGCAACGATGGCGTGAAATTCGTTAAGCGAAGCATCGGTTGCCAAACTGTGCTGCGCGAAGATCATGTTCTTCTTCAGCGTCTCGCTGAAGCTGACCGCGCCGTTGGAATAGGAGCAAATCGACGCGAGCGGCATGGTGCCTCCGCCGGCGCTGTAATCGTTGCCCAGAGCCTCGAAGGAGTCGATCTCGTAGACACCCTCGCGTGCCTGCGCGAGCGCGAGATCGCTGAGATCCGTCGCATAGATCATGCAGCGCTCCAGCAGACCGGCCTCGAGCAGAATCGCCGCGACCGTGTAGACGTCCTCGCCCGTCGAACACGCCGGGAACCAGAGGCGCACGAAGGAATAGGTGCGCAGCAGCGGCACGACCTTCGTGCGAAACGCGGCGAAATACTCGGACGGCCGAAAGAGCCGATTCGACGTGCCCGACATCGCGAGCACGAACCGGCGCAACGCCTCGGGTTCGTGAAGCATTCGCTCCTGCAGCCCCGAGATCGTCGCCACGCCTTCGGCACGGATGCGTTCGGAGACGCGCCGCTTGAGCGTCGCCGGCGCGTACTCGCGAAAATCGTATCCCGCCCAGCGGACAACCGCCTCCAGCAGCAGCGAGAGTTCGACCGTTGCCAACTCGTCGCCGCGATCGGAGAGTTGCGGTTGATCCTCGCTTATCGCGTCAACCATGCACGCAACAACGAAATCAGCTGATCGAGATCGACCGGCTTGCTGATGTATTCCGAGGCACCGGCGGCGATGCAGCTCTCGCGATCGCCTTTCATCGCCTTCGCGGTCAGCGCGATGATCGGCAGATCCCGAAACTGGGGATTGGCCCGGATCCGCCGGATCGTCTCGTAGCCGTCCATATCCGGCATCATGATATCCATCAATACGATGCTGATATCGGGCGTCTTCATCAGGAGGTCGATGCCCTCTTGGCCGCTCTCCGCGCTCAATACGTCGAGGTGATGCGAATCGAGCGCGCTGCCCAAGGCGAAGATGTTTCGCGAGTCGTCGTCGACGATGAGCACTTTCTTGCCTTCGAGCGATGCGGCGCCCAGCGGCGGAATGTCGACCGTGCGTTTCGCAGCGGGAAGACGCGATTCGACTTGGTGAAGGAAGAATCGGGTCTCGTCGAGCAGCCGCTCGGGCGACATCGCGTCCTTCACGATGACGGCCTCGCTGAGCTTGGCAAGTTTTGCCTCTTCCTGGCGGCTAAGATCGCGGCCCGTGTAGACGATGATCGGCGTGCGCGCGTGATCGGGAAGTTCGCGGATGCGGCCGATCAACTCATCGCCGCTCAGATCGGGAAGACCGAGATCCATAACGATGCAGTCGAAGTGCGTCGTGGCGAGCGACTCTAACGCTTCCTGCGCGGTTCGTACGGCGGTGACCGCGATTTCGCCGCTCCCGATCAAATTGACCATCGCGTTGAGCTGCGTGAGATCGTCTTCGATCACGAGCAGATTGCGCGTACGGCGCTCGGCGAAACCGAGCAGGTTGTCGAACGTCTCCGTGAGCGTTTCTTCGGTTACCGGTTTTTTGAGATGAGCGATCGCTCCGGAGTCGAGCGCGCGCTGCCACTGCTCCTCACCGGAGATCACGTGCACCGGGATGGTCCCGGTGTTCGGGTCGGCTTTGAGGTCGGCGAGCAGTTTCCAGCCGTCGGTATCGGGCAGACCGATGTCGAGCGTGATGGCGTCGGGCAGGTAACGCCGCGCGAGTGCGAGGCCGTCGGCGCCGCTAAGAGCGACGATTCCCCGGAATCCGCGGTCGCGCGCGAGACCGAGCAAGATCCGCGCAAAGATCGCGTCGTCTTCGATGATGAGGAGCACGCGATCGGCGGCCTCGATGGTGTCGCGGTCGTCGTTGATCTCGGCGAGCGACGGCGGAACGTACGTATCGAACTCCGCCGGTTCCTCGAAACGCGGCACTTCGCGCGGGCTCTCGGTCATCGCCGTTACCGGACGCGCTACGGCCGAGAGGTTGCGAGTCAGCGGGTGGTAGAGCGTAAACGTGCTGCCGGCTCCGAGCGTACTCTCGACGCCGATCTCGCCGCCCAAGAGTCCGGCGATCTCGCGACTGATCGCGAGTCCCAGGCCGGTGCCGCCGAACTTGCGCGACGTCCCCATATCGGCTTGCTGGAATGCCTCGAAGATGACGTTGAACTTATCGGGCGGGATGCCGATGCCCGTGTCGGTCACCGAGAAGCCGACCACGGGACCGTGCAGGTTGGGGAACTTGTGATCCTTGATTAACGTCAACTCGAGCGTAACCGAGCCGTTGGTCGTGAACTTGAACGCGTTGGATAGAAGGTTCTTGAGGATTTGCTGCAGGCGCGTCGGGTCGGTAAGCAATTCCTTCGGCACGCCCTCACCGTGTTTGATGACGAACTCCAGGCCCTTGTCCTTCGCGATTTGGTCGAACGTGCGAACCATGTCGTCTTCGATTGCGGCAAATGGAATCTGTTGCAGATCGATCGACGTGGTGCCCGACTCGATCTTCGAAAGATCCAGGATGTCGTTGATAAGCGTGAGCAGATCCGATCCGGCCGCGCGGATGGTTCGCGCGAACTCGATCTGCTTGGGCATCATGTTCCCCTGCGGATTATCGGCCAATTGTTTGGAGAGAATCAGCAGGCTGTTGAGCGGCGTGCGCAGCTCGTGGGACATATTGGCGAGAAACTGCGACTTGTATTTTGAGGTCAGCGCGAGCTGCTCGGCCTTCTTCTCGAGTTCTTGACGCGCTTCGTCGATCTCGCGCGTGCGGCGCTCGATCTCGTCGTTTCGCTCCTGCAGCAAACGGGCTTTGTCCTCGAGTTCGTCGTTGGTCTGCTGCAGTTCCATCTGCTGGCTCTGCAGTTCGGTCGTGAGCGATTGCGATTGTTTGAGCAGTTCCTCCGTACGCATCGACGCGCCGATCGTGTTGAGGATGACGCCGATCGATTCGGTGAGTTGTTCGAAGAATTGCAGCTGCGTGTCGGTAAAGTTGTCGAGCGACGCCAGCTCGATAACGGCCTTCACGTCGCCTTCGAAGAGCACGGGGAGAACGATGAGCGACATCGGCTTGGCTTCGCCGAGTCCCGAACTCACCGTGATGTAGTCGCCGGGAACCTCGGTGAGCAGCACGCGCTGGCCCTCGAGCAGCACCTGTCCGACGAGTCCCTCGCCCTCGCGAATCATGCGCAGGGCGTTCTTCTTCTTACTGAGCGCGTAGCTCGCGATCAGACGCAGAACCTGCTGGTCGCCCGTCGGTTCGCTGAGATAGAAGGCGCCGGTATGCGCGTTGACCAGCGGCGCGATCTCCGACATGATCAGGCGGCTCACGGTCTTGATGTCGCGCTGCCCCTGCAGCATCGCCGTGAAGCGCGCGAGGTTGGTCTTGAGCCAGTCCTGCTCGGTATTCTTGCTCGTCGTGTCGCGCAGGTTTTGGATCATCTCGTTGACGTTGCGCGTCAGCTCGGCGACTTCGCCGCGAACCTCGGCTTCGATCGTTCGCGAGAGATCGCCCTTGGTGACGGCGGTCGCGACTTCGCCGATCGCGCGAATCTGCGAGGTCAACTGTGCGGCGAGCTGGTTGACCGAGTCCGTTAAGTCGCGCCATAATCCGGCCGCGCCCGGCACTTGAGCCTGGCCACCCAGCTTACCCTCGAAGCCGACTTCGCGCGCGACCTTGGTAACCTCGTCGGCGAACGTTGCGAGCGTATCGATCATGAAGTTGATCGTGTCGGCGAGTTGGGCGATCTCGCCCTTGGCCTCGAGCGTCAGCTTGCGCTTCAAGTCGCCGTTGGCGACGCCGGTGACGACCTGCGCGATGCCGCGCACTTGGCTCGTCAGGTTGGAGGCCATCGAGTTGACGTTATCGGTAAGATCTTTCCACGTACCCGAAACGCCGGCGACTTGTGCCTGGCCGCCGAGCTTGCCTTCGGAACCGACTTCGCGCGCGACGCGCGTCACTTCGGAAGCAAACGCGTTGAGCTGGTCGACCATCGTATTGATCGTGTCTTTGAGATCGAGAATCTCGCCGCGCACGTCGACGGTGATCTTCTTGGAAAGGTCGCCGTTGGCCACGGCGGTCGTCACCTTCGCGATGTTGCGGACCTGCGAGGTAAGGTTCGAGGCCATCGTGTTGACGGAGTCGGTCAGATCCTTCCACGTGCCGCCGACGCCGCGCACGAACGCTTGGCCGCCGAGTTTACCCTCGGAGCCGACTTCGCGTGCGACGCGCGTCACTTCGGAGGCGAACGCGTTGAGCTGGTCGACCATCGTGTTGATCGTGTTCTTGAGTTCGAGAATCTCGCCGCGCACGTCGACCGTGATCTTCTTGCTCAAGTCGCCGTTGGCAACGGCAGTAGTGACGTTTGCGATGTTGCGGACTTGGCTCGTGAGATTCGACGCCATCGAGTTGACGTTATCGGTGAGATCCTTCCACGTACCCGAGACGCCGGCGACCTGCGCCTGGCCGCCGAGTTTGCCTTCGGAGCCGACTTCGCGCGCGACGCGCGTCACTTCGGAGGCGAACGCGTTGAGCTGGTCGACCATCGTGTTGATCGTATCTTTGAGATCGAGAATCTCGCCGCGAACGTCGACCGTGATCTTCTTGGAGAGGTCGCCTTTGGCAACGGCCGTCGTCACGTCGGCGATGTTACGCACCTGATTGGTCAGGTTCGAAGCCATGAAGTTGACGGAGTCGGTCAGGTCTTTCCACGTGCCGCTGACGCCGGGAACCTGGGCTTGCCCGCCGAGTTTGCCTTCGGAGCCGACCTCGCGGGCGACGCGCGTTACTTCGCCCGCGAACGAATTGAGCTGATCGACCATCGTGTTGATCGTGTTCTTGAGTTCGAGGATCTCGCCGCGAACGTCGACGGTAATCTTACGCGAGAGATCGCCCTTCGCGACCGCCGTCGTCACGTCGGCGATGTTACGCACCTGATTGGTCAAGTTCGAGGCCATCGTGTTAACCGAGTCGGTCAAATCTTTCCACGTACCGGCCACACCTTGCACGTCGGCCTGACCGCCGAGCTTGCCTTCGGAACCGACCTCGCGCGCGACGCGCGTCACTTCGCCCGCGAACGCGTTGAGCTGATCGACCATCGTGTTGATCGTGTTCTTGAGTTCGAGAATCTCGCCGCGAACGTTGACCGTGATCTTCTTCGAGAGATCGCCTTTGGCAACGGCCGTCGTCACGTCGGCGATGTTGCGGACCTGTGAGGTAAGATTCGAGGCCATGAAGTTCACGGACTCGGTGAGATCTTTCCACGTGCCGCTGACGCCGGCGACCTGCGCTTGGCCGCCGAGAATGCCTTCGGAACCGACCTCGCGCGCGACGCGCGTCACCTCGCCCGCGAACGAATTGAGCTGATCGACCATGGTGTTGATCGTGTTCTTGAGTTCGAGAATCTCACCGCGAACGTCGACCGTGATCTTCTTCGAGAGATCGCCGCGGGCGACGGCGGTCGTCACGTCGGCGATGTTGCGAACCTGCGAGGTCAGGTTCGTCGCCATCGTGTTGACCGAGTCGGTCAAGTCTTTCCAAGTGCCCGAGACGCCGGTCACCTCGGCCTGTCCGCCGAGTTTTCCCTCGGAACCGACTTCACGCGCGACGCGCGTCACTTCGCCGGCAAACGAGTTGAGCTGGTCGACCATCGTGTTGATGGTGCCCTTGAGCTCGAGAATCTCGCCGCGGGCATCGACCGTGATCTTACGTGAGAGATCGCCTTTGGCAACGGCGGTGGTAACGTCGGCGATGTTGCGAACCTGGTTCGTGAGGTTACCGGCCATCGTGTTAACGGAGTCGGTCAGGTCTTTCCAGGTTCCCGCGACGCCCTTCACTCGCGCTTGTCCGCCGAGTTTGCCTTCGGAGCCGACCTCGCGCGCGACGCGAGTGACCTCCGATGCGAAGGCGTTGAGCTGAACGACCATCGTGTTGATGATGCGGCTCGACCGCAGGAACTCGCCCCGCAGGGGCCGTCCTTCGATATCGAGCGCCATGCGCTGCGAGAGATCGCCCTGTGCGACGGCGCCCAGCACGCGATTGGTCTCGGCCATCGGCGCCGTCAGATCGTCGATGAGCGTATTGTAGGATTCGATATATTCGAGCCAGCCGCCGCTCATGTTAGCGACCGAGGCACGCTGCGAGATACGCCCGTCGCGTCCCACGACGGTACTGACGCGCTTGAAGTCCTTTGAGAGCCGCGCGTTGAGTTCGATACATTCGTTGAACGCCTGCGCGATCTCGGAGGCCATGCCGCCCCCGTCCGCCGACAAGCGGGTTGAAAAGTCGCCTTTTCGGAAGGCTCGCAGCGCTGCGAGAAGTTGTCGCTGGTCGGAAGCATTCGGCGCTTCCGTGCGCGAACGTTTGCCGTTCGTGGGGGATTTTTTGGCAGCGGCCGCAGTCGGCATGAAGTTCGGCTCCATGGGCAGGTGCGCAACGCGCCTAACGAGGAGCAGCGCTCCGTATAGGCGTAGCGTTATCGTTTCCGTCAGTATGCGCGGCCAAACCGATTTGGGCCTGGCAGGTTTAGCAAGCGGGTGCCCCCGGGAAAGGGGCAACATGACCCCGGGCTTTGCCCGTGCTTGAACCCGGCGCGATGCGACGAGTTGAAGCACTCGACATCCTTGCAGAAGCGAGCGGCCTTCTCGCGTCTTCCTTCGAGCTCGAAGCGACGCTCCCGCAGGTCGCCGAGCTTTGCATTCGCGAGCTGGCGGACTACTGCAGCATCGTCACGAGCGGCCCCGGCGGCACGCCCGCAATCGCGGAGGCGGCGCGCGATGCGAAGTGGCGCAGCCGTTCGGGAACTGCGGCTTCTCCGGAGGCGCTAAAAAAGCGAGGTTTGCGAACCGTCATCGCCGTTCCGCTCGGCGGACGGGATGCAGTTCACGGCACGTTCGTACTCGCCGCCCAAGAGGGCGGCGCTTTCAATGCCGAAACCGAGAAGCTCGCGACGGTGCTGGCGGTACTCGTGGTCAACGCACTCGAGCAGGCGGCGCTCTTCGCGCGTACGTACCGCGTGGCCGATCGGCTCCAGCGCGCGCTTCTGCCGGAGAGCTTTCCGCGCGTCGAGGGTGCGACGCTGTACGGCGCGTATCGGCCCGCGAGCGACGAATCGGAGGTCGGCGGCGATTGGTACGACGCGTTTACGCTTCCCGACGGACGGGTCGCACTCTCGCTGGGCGACGTCGCGGGGCACGGACTCGAAGCCGCTACGATCATGGGCGAGATCCGGCAGGCGATGCGGTCGGTTGCAGTCGGTGATTTCACGCCCGCCGGCGTGCTCGAACATATCAACGGCGTCACCAATCTGCGCGCCTCGATCGGCATGGTTACCGCGATCTTCGGATACTACGACCCCGCCACGCGCGGTCTCACGTATGCCGCAGCCGGCCATCCTTCGCCGATCGTTACCGTCGCCGACGGCGTGAGCGCCTTTTTGCCCGGCGGCGGCGTTCCGCTCGGCGTCGAGCCATCGATCGATGCGACCGACTGGCGGGTCACGCTGCCGCCGGGCTCGCAAGTGATTTTCTATACCGACGGTCTCACCGAGTACGACCGCGACGTCGTTCTCGGCGAAGCGTTGCTGCTCAAAGCTGCGGCCCGTCACGACGTTCGCTCGGCCGCCAACCCGGCCGAAGGATTGCAAAATGCAATCTTTTCCAAAACGACCAACCGCGACGACGCCGCCGCCCTCACCTTGCACTGCGCTGAAGGCACGGTTCACGAACTGCTGAGCTTCTCCGCGATTCCGCTGGTCGCACCGCTGGTCCGCTCGGCGATGAATCAAATCGCCGACAGTTGCAATCTCAATGAAGAACGCCGCTTCGCACTGCTGCTGGGAACCGGCGAAGCGATTGCCAACGCCGTCGAGCACGCCTACCGCGGCAACCCCCGCGGCGAGATTACCGTCCGCACGCAGATCACTCCGACGACGGTCACGGTCGAGATCGAAGACCAGGGCCGCTGGCGCCCGTTCGTCCAACGCGAAGAGCGCGGTCGCGGTATTTCGCTCATGCACAAGCTCATGGACGGGGTTCGGATAACCTCAACGCAGACCAGCACGGTCGTGACCTTAACGCTCGCGCGTCACGCCGTTTCAGCCTGACGCTTCCCGCGCGCAGGCCACACGTTACTCCGTTGCGGCGAGCACCAAGGCGGCGTTGATCCCGCCGAAACCCGACGAGTTTGAGAGCACGATTCGCGGATGCAGTTCCCGCGCGTCGCGTTCGATATCGAGCGCGCAGGCTTCGTCGCGATCGAACAAGTTGACCGCCCCCGGAACGTACGCCGCTCGCATGCTCATGGCCGACAACCCGATCTCCCACGCGCCGGTCGCGCCGAGCGCGTGTCCGTGCTGCCCTTTCGTCGCGCTGACCGGAATGCTCGGCGTGCGATCGCCGAAGACGCGTTCGAAGGCCAGCGCCTCGGCGCCGTCGCCGACTTTGGTCGACGAGCCGTGCGCGTTGATCAGATCGACCGCTCCGGCATCGAGCCGCGCCTCGCGCAACGCGCGCAGCATCGCCGATGCCGTCTCCGAACCGTCGGGGCGCGGCGCCGACATGTGATGCGCGTCGTTCGTGATACCGTAACCGACGATCTCGCAGTAGACGGGTGCTCCGCGACGGACCGCATCGTCGTAGCGCTCGAGGACCAGCATGCCCGCGCCCTCCGCCATCACGAATCCGTCGCGATCGCGATCGAAGGGCCGGCTCGCCGTCGCCGGATCGCCGTTGCGCGTCGACATCGCGCGCACGACCGCGAACGCCCCGAAGGTCAGCGGCGCGAGCGGCGCTTCGATTCCGCCGGCGAGCGCGGCACGCACGTCGCCGCGCGCGATGGCACGAAACGCTTCCCCGATGGCGACCGCGCCCGACGCGCACGAATTGGCGTTCGAGAGACTCGGTCCGCGGCAATCGAACTCAAGCGCGATGTTGCTGGTCACGGCGCCGCCGAAAACCGAGATCGTCAAGAGCGGGCGCACGGCATCGAGGCCGCGCGCTGCAAAGACGCCGATCTGCTCCTCGGCAAAGGCAAGACCGCCCAGCGCCGAACCCGTGTAGACGCCGACGTCCGCCCCCGCGGCGCCCGTCGCGAACCCCGCATCGTCTACCGCAAGCCGGGCGGCGGCCATTCCGAGCTGCGAAAAGCGATCGGTCCAGTGAACGCGCCGGCGAGCCATGAAATCGTTCGGGTCGAAATCGTCGATCGCCGCCGCCAATCGCGAGGGAAACGCGCTCGCATCGAAACGATCGATCGGTGCGATCGCAACCCGTCGCGCGCAGAGGTTGCGCCAAAACGCATCCTTGCCGATCCCGAGCGGCGTAACCAGGCCGATGCCGGTGATGACGACGCGATGTTCAGTCATTCGCCGCCTCGGCGAGAACTTTCATGCGCGCCAGCGTCTTTGCGGCAATGTCGTGGATAAAGAAATCGCCGGCCACGTGTTTGGCTAGCCATCGGCTCGCAATTGGAGATGCGAAGCGCACGTCGTGGTCGATCGTCACCAGCGTTTGGGCGCCCCGCGGCTCGAACCGCCAGAGCACGTTCATCCCGCGCGTCCACCCGGTAAGGTGCCGGAAGGCGATCGTTCGGGCGACGGGATCGTTACGCTGCTCGGCGGTCCAGCGCACGGGTATGAATCCGCGCGAAGCGGCCATATCGATAACTTGGCGTTCGCCGTCGCGTTCGAGAACGCGCACGAAGCGGTAGTGGGGAAGGATCGCAGCCCAGTCTTGCGTCGCGCTCGCGAGGCGATAGATCGTTTCGGGCGACGCGGAGATCAGGATCGCATCGCGCATGACGCTCATGCGAGCAGCCGTACGAGCATCGCGGGCGAATAAGCCCGGGCCGCCGGCACGCGGCCGGCGACCGCATCCATGAGCGCCGGTCCGAGATCGGGCGCGCGCGCGAGGTTTCGCGCGGCGCGGCGCGCGAGCGCCGGAATCGTCATGACCGTCTTAACCACTCGTGCGAGACGCCGGCGGGCGGCCGTTTCGCGACGCGTCTGCGATTGATAGCGCGCGAACGCGCGCCGTTCGTCGACGCCGTCGCGGCGCACCGCAACGATCGCATCGGCGGCGCGGCGCGCGCCCGAGAGCGCGAGGAACACACCCTGACCGGTGAACGGATCGACGAACTCTCCCGCGTCGCCGCACAGCAGAACGTGGCGGCCGATCAGCCGGCGCGCGCGGTGCGCGAGCGGTCCGATCGCAACCCGTTTGCCGACTTGAACCAGCCCGTCGAATCGTCGACGCTGTCCGCTTAAACGATGGGCGGCTTCGCGCAGGCGCGCGTCGATGTCGCCGCGCCACGTCGAAAGTTCGCTCGCGTCAACGACGACCATGATGTTCGCGCGATCGATTCCGAGCGGATTGACGGCGAAGTAATTTCCGCGATCGACGTACATCTCCACGAACCCGTCGAGTCCCGTGAATCCGCCGAAGTGCCCGCCGATGGCGAAACGCTCGCGACCGCGCGACGGTGCGAGCAAGCCGCATTTGCGCGCGACGATCGATTCCATGCCGTCGGCACCGACGGCCAATCGCCCGGCCACCTCGATCGGCTCGCCTTCGATATTGCGGAAGCGCACGCGCACGCCTTCGGCGGTGCATGCAACGTCCTCGACCCGGCCGCGCAGCAGCGTCGCGCCGGCTTCGAGCGCCGCGTCGAGCAATCGCGCGTCGAGATCGCTGCGCGGCAATCCGCGTGCCGGTACTCGCAACGGCAGCTCGGCGGTTAGACCCAGCCCAAAAAGCCGAATCCCTGCAATCGGCGCGCCGTCGGCATAACTGCGCTGCAGTCCCAACGCATCGAGTTCGGCGAGCGCGCCCAGATTCAGATACTCTCCGCAGACTTTCGTTCGCGGGAACGCCGAACGCTCGACGATCGCGACGTCGAGTCCCGCGCGCGCCAAGCGCAGCGCGCAGGCGCTGCCCGCGGGTCCCGCGCCGACCACGACCGCATCATGCATCGAGCAGCAACATGCGAAAAAACGGTTCGCGGCGGACGACCGGATCGGCCCAACCCGCCGCCCGCGCGAGTGCGATCGCCTCCGCGCACGTATAGGCGCGCCGCGCCGAAAGGGGCGCGTCGTTGCGCGTGAGGCGATTGCTGGAGACGAGCCGGCTAAAGAGCCACGCGCCCGCGAGCGTGGGGGCGGACCGATAGAGATCGGTAACGAGCGCGACGCGCCCGACCCGGCGCAACTCCCGCAGAAATTGCACGGCCGGCTCCGGATCGATATGATGCAGCGTGAGGTTACTCATCGCCACATCGAACGAACGATCCTCGAACGGAAGCGACGTGCCGTCCCCGAGTTCGAAGGTGATCTCCGCGTCGCAGCCGCATCGTTCTCGCGCGATCGCCAGCATCTGCGGGTTGGAATCGAGTACCGTTACGGTGAGCGGGCGCGACTCGCGACGAGCGTCGGCGAGTAACGCGCGAGGGATATCCGCGCTCCCGGTGCCGACATCGAGCACGCGAGCCGGTGCGAGCGCTCGAATCTGCCGGCGAACGGGAGCGGCCCCGCCGAGCCACCGGTTGGCCTTCTCGATATCGCGCAGGCTTTGTTCGAGTTCGCCGCGCGACTCGACCGGACTGTCGATCAGTTCCCGGCCGGTCGCCCGCACGTTATTCCGGTTCGCCTATTTCTTAAAATACTCGGCGTTGATTTCGGTGAAGTTGGTCCACTTCTCCGGAACGTCCGAATCGGCGAAGATCGCCTCGACCGGACATGCCGATACACACGCGCCGCAATCGATGCAAACTTCGGGGTCGATGAAAAGCATTTCATCTTCGTCCTTACCGTGGATGCAGTCAACGGGACAGACATCGACGCACGATTTGTCCTTAGTCCCGATGCACGGTTCGGTGATAACGTAAGCCATGACGACCGATCGACCCCTTTATGCCAGCAAAAAATAAGACGCGCCCGGAGCCTTCCCCGAGCGCGCCAAACCCGCCTGCCAGGTCGTTTGGGCTTAGACTGCCGCGCGTCGCCCGGTAATCATGCGCAGGATGTAGAGCAGAACGATCGCGCCGATTACCGCGCAAATCACGCTCCAGAGATTGAAACCGGTGATTCCGGAGTGACCGAACAGCGAGTAAATGAACCCGCCGATGAAGGCTCCGATGATACCGACGATAATGTCTCCCAGGATGCCGCCGGGGCCCTCGCCGGGCACGACCCATTTCGCGATGATGCCGACGATCAAGCCGAAAATAATGAAGAGTAGAATGCCCATCGAATGTTATCTCCTTCAACCAAGCAGAGTAGCTTAGGGTGATTCTCCCCCAAGTGCCGCCGAGCCAAACAAGCGGGCGGCACGCCGACGAATAGGATTGCGTTACACCACTATGATGCATCGATTTCTTGCCGCCGTCACGCTCGCGCTGCTCGCGGCGGCCACGCCCGCCTTCGCCGCCGGCACGGCACCTTCCGAGATCACCGTGACGGGCCAGGGCACGGTTAGCCAGCCGCCCGATCTCGCGTTCTTGACCGCGACCATCGAGACCAACGACGATCGGGCGCAAACCGCGACCTCGCAGAACCAACGCGATTACGACGCCTTCGTTACGGCGATGAAAGCGCTCGGCATCCCCGAGTCGGATATCAAGACGACCTATCTCAATCTCAACTACAATCGTCCGCCCGAGCCTGCGCCGCGCGGCTCGGCGCCGATGATTCAGCCGCAGCCGTATGCGCCCGTGTACGGTTACGTCGTCAATCGCGGCGTCTCGGTGACGCTGCACGATCCGGCGCTTGCAGGCAAGGCGATCGATGCGGCGGTCGGCGCCCGCGTCTCGAATATCGGCGGCGTTTCGTTCGGTGCCGAACAGACCAAAGGTGCGTACGCGCAAGCGATCCGGCTGGCGGTGGCGGACGCGCAAAGTCAAGCGGCAGCGATGGCCGCCGCCGCGCACCTGCGGATCGTGGGAGTCAAAGCGATGCAGCAAGGGAACCTGCCGCAGCCGCCCGCACCGGTTGCGTTCGCATCGAATGCGGCGGTTTCGCGGCTCGCGACGCGAGTGCCGAGCAGCGACGTACGCGTCTATGCGACCGTAACGATTACCTACGAAGCGAAACCCTAAAGATCCGGCGTACGGCCGAGCCCCGGTACGAAACTGCCGGTGGCCCAATGGGGTAGCATAGGATGATGACGACGACCTGCGAGAGCTGCGGGCAGCGCCCCGCCACCGTCTTCGACGGTACCGGCTCGTTCTGCACGAACTGCGCGGCCAAGCGGCAGGCGACCCGGACGGCCCTGCCATTCCTAGGTGCCGCGCTGACGGCCGCCGCCCTGGTGGCCGGCGGCGCCTTGCTCTACGATCGCATGAAGGACGCGGGCGGCCCGTCTTCGAGCGGTAACCCCCTCGAAGACATCTCGCGCCGCTTCCGTTCGGGAACGCCCACGCTCGCCGGCTTCTCTCGCGACCTGACCGAACTCGCGCGCGACGGAAAACTCGACCCGGTCATCGGACGCGACGACGAGGTCGAGCGGGTCGTTTCGATTCTCGCCCGGCGCAGCAAGAATAACCCCGTGCTCGTAGGCGAGCCCGGCGTTGGGAAAACGGCCATCGTCGAGGGATTGGCGCAGCGCATCGCGGCCGGAAACGTCCCGGAGGTCTTGCGCACGCGACGCGTGCTCGCACTCTCGCTCGGGCCGCTGGTCGCGGGCACCAAATATCGCGGCGAGTTCGAGTCCCGCGTTAAGAAGATTCTCGATGAGGTCCGGCGCGCATCGCGCGACATCATTTTGTTCATCGACGAACTCCACACGCTCGTCGGGGCCGGCGCGGCGGAGGGATCGCTCGATTTAAGTTCGATGATCAAGCCGGAACTGGCTCGCGGCGACTTGCAATGTATCGGCGCGACGACCTTCGATGAATACCGCAAATACATCGAGTCGGACGCAGCGCTCGAGCGCCGCTTTCAGCCCGTAATGGTGGAAGAACCGTCGATCGACGAGACGGTCGGCATTTTGCGGGGACTTCGCTCGCGCTACGCCGCCCATCACAACGTCGAGATCACCGACGCGGCGATCGGCGCGGCCGCAACGCTTTCGGCGCGCTACATCGCCGATCGTTTCTTGCCCGACAAAGCGATCGATTTGATGGACGAGGCGGCCGCCTGCGTGGCGCTGGCAAATAAGGGCGCGATCGCGCATCCGCCGGTAACGGCCGAGCACGTTGCGTCGGTCGTAACGAAGTGGACCGGCATCCCGCAGACGACGCTCTCCGAAACCCAGACCAATCAATTACTCGCGCTCGAAACGACGCTGGGCGCGCGGGTGATCGGTCAAGCGGCGGCGATCGGAGCCGTCAGCGAGGCGATTCGCCGCGCGCGCGCCGGCCTGCACGATCCGCGCAAACCGCTCGGCAGTTTTCTCTTCGTCGGATCGAGCGGCGTCGGCAAAACCGAGCTCGCCAAGGCCCTGGCGGAGGCGCTCTTCGGCAGCGAGGCGGCTCTCGTGCGCATCGATCTCTCGGAGTTTACCGAGGCTCACACCGTCTCGCGGCTGCTCGGGGCGCCGCCGGGATACCAAGGTCACGAAGAAGCCGGGCAGCTTACCGAGCCCGTGCGGCGCCGCCCCTACTGCGTCGTGCTGTTCGACGAACTCGAAAAAGCGCACCCGGACGTGGCCGCGATTCTGCTCCAGATTCTCGACGACGGCCGCGTTACCGACGCCAAGGGCCGCACGGTCGATTTTCGCCACGCGCTCATCATCATGACGAGCAACCTCGCAGACGACGAACTCGCCGACGCGTTTCGTAACGAGTTTCTCAATCGCATCGACGAGACCGTGCGCTTTAACGATCTCGCAATCGATTCGATCGAGCGCATCGTCGCAATACACGTGGAGAGCCTCGCGGGCCGTTTGGGAGCGCGTCAAGTTACGCTCGAACTCTCGGAGGACGCGCGCAGCTTTCTCGCTCGCGAGGCGATGGCAGCCGGCAGCGGCGCGCGGCACGTGCAGCGCACCGTGGCACGGCACGTCAGCACGCCCCTCTCGACGGCGATCTTACGGGGCGATATCCGCGCCGGCAGCGCAGCCTCGGTCACGCTGGAGGGTGCATCGCTCGTTGTACGGGCGGCATGACTTTCATGGAACTTTTAGGACGCATGCTCGGAAGAAAGGGTATACTCTCCATCATGCCTCGCTATATGGTCCCCCCGGCGATGCTCGTGTTCGCGTTAGTCCTCGTTTTGGGGATTCTCTACGCGCTGCCCACGCCGGCGTCGGCCGCCCACGCCTCAGGCCTCCATCTCGAAGCGCTCCTGCGCCTGCTCTCGGGTCGCGCCTAAGCAGGATTCGGGCTCGTGCTTCGACAGGCTCAGCATGACAAACAACAACGACCGCCTCCTGTCATCCTGAGCTTGTCGAAGGACCCCTGTCATCCTGAGCTTGTCGAAGGACGACGCGCCTGTTGTCATCCTGAGCTTGTCGAAGGACGAAGCGCCGAAACAACCTCATGCTTCGACAGGCTCAGCATGACAAACAGACTGACTTCCGCGCGAATCCGTGGCGTTCGGCCTGTCGGCCGAGCCGCACGATTATAAAATGGTACGGATGGCGGCGTCGATTTCGGTGTGGGTCATCTCGCCGACTCGGATCTTTTGTATCGTTCCGTCGCGAGCGATGAAGACGTGCACGGGCAGGCCGTTGATCGCGTATTGCGTCTGCAGCAGGCCTGAATCGACGATCGTGGGGTAGACCAATCCGTATTTCTTCGCAAACCCGGCGGTCTTTGCGCGACCCTCGAGTTCGTCGATGCCGACGACGGCCAGGCCTCTCGATGCGTAGCGCTTTTGAAGTGCGTTAATGTCGGGCGCTTCGGCATTGCACGGCGTACACCACGAGGCAAAAAAATTGAGATAGACCGCTTTGCCCCGTAACGACGAGAGCTCGAGCGTTTGGCCGGCCGAGGTCGGCATCGTCCAATCGGGTGCGCGCGCTCCGACCCGCGCAACCGTAGCGGGCTTACTGCAGGCAGTCAGCGCCGCCAAGCACAGCGCCGCGATCGCCGAAGGTTTGTTCATGTATCTGCTTTCCCTTTAGCCGTACGACGGGTACGCGATCGCGCGCGTGTCCCGTTGCATCTGTTCGAGCAATTCGTCCGCGTTCTCGTATTTCCGCTGCTCGCGAACGAACCGTAACTCTCGTACGCTCAACTCGTGTCCGTAGATGCTTTCGTGAAAATCCCGCATCCACACTTCGATCGTGCGGTCGCCCTCGCCGAAGGTCGGATTGGTTCCGATCGACGCGAGCGCCGCATAATCGCGGCCGTCGTGCCGCGCGAGCGCCGCGTAGACGCCGTCCTTGGGCAAGAGTTTGCGGGGCAGTTCGAGGTTTGCGGTGGGAAAACCGAGGTCGTGCCCGCGCCCCGCACCTAGCACGACGCGGCCGCGCAATTCGTAGCTGTGTCCGAGCAGCCGATCCGCGGTTTCGAGGTTGCCGGCGGCGATCTCCGCACGTATTCGCGTGCTCGAGATCCGCTCGCCCTCATCCAAACTATTCACGACCGGTGCGAAAGCGACGCCGTACTCGTCGAAGATGCGCCGCATAAGCGTCGTGTCTCCCGTGCGTTTGCGACCGAATCGAAACGTCGAACCGACGACGACGCCGCGCACCCCGAGCTCGCCGATCAAGGTGTCGCGCAAGAAATGTTCGGCCGATTGCGAGGCGACCGATGCATCGAACGGCACGAAGAAACATTCGTCGAATCCGGCGCGCGCGAGCAGATCGATGCGCTCTTCGGGCGTCGAGAGCAGCGGCGGCTCCGCTCCCGGCCGCAGAAACGATGCGGGGTGATTGGCGAAGGTAACGACGCCGGTCTGCCAGCCCGGCTTGCGCAGCCGCGCGACCGTTTTGGCCAGATCTCCATGCCCGCGATGAAATCCATCGAAGAACCCGATCGCAACCACGAGCGGCGTTTTCACTTCGCGCACCAGTGCGTGATGCAGCTTCATACAAAGACCTTGCGCGGCGAGAGCAGCGCGCCGTGCGTTTCGCCGACGCCCACGAGCGTGCGCGACTCGTCGCGCACGAAAACGTGTTTGGCCGCCGCTCCGTCCGGCAGCGGCACGACGCGACCCGCGCGAAAGTCCGCCGAATGACGCAAATCCAGCACGATGGTTGGAAACGGAATGATGTGCTCGGGCGCGATGAGCGCCTCTCGCGGAGCGTCGGCGATCTCGTCGATCGTGCGCGCTTCGTAGAGCACGAACGGACCGGAGGCTTCGCGCACGAGCGAGCCCATGTGAGCCGGCAGCCCGAGTGAAGCGCCCACGTCCTCGCAGAGCGTTCGCACGTACGTGCCCTCGCTGCACGCAACGCGCAGACGGGCGGTCGCGGAGCCTTCGACGCCGAGCAGCGTGATCGCGTAGATCGTGACGTCGCGAGGCTTGCGTTCGACCTCTTTGCCTTCGCGCGCCAATTCGTACAGACGCTTGCCCTCGTGATGAACCGCGCTATACATTGGCGGAATCTGCGCGATCTTGCCTAAGAAACGCGCGAGCGTCTCGCGTATGCGGCGTTCGAAGTCGCGCGGCACCTCGGCCGTCGCGATCGTTTCGCCGAGCGCGTCGCCGGTGGTCGTGGAGCGCCCCAGCACGAGCGTGCAAACGTAGGCCTTACGTTGATCCGTCAGGAGCGGAATCAAACGCGTAGCCTTGCCTACGGCGATCGGAAGAACTCCGGCGGCCTGCGGATCGAGCGTACCGAGATGGCCGACACCGATCTTGCGATCCCGCGAGTACAGTCCGTAAATCCGGCGCAGCCGCGCGACGACCTGTGCCGACGTGGGGCCCGCAGGTTTGAAGACGTTGACGAACCCGAGCATCGCGTTTAGGTGAGCGTGCGGAGGATGATTAAAGTCCTTCGGCCACGAGTGCCGCGTCGACCGCGGCGATCGCATCCTTCAGCGTTCCCGCGAAGGTCAATCCCGACGCGCGGAAGTGTCCGCCGCCGCCCAACCGAGCCGCCGCGCTCTGCACGTTGACGCGACCGCTGGAACGCATACTCACGCGAATGTCGCCGTCGTAGGCCTTGAAGAGCGCAGCCACTTCAACGCCTTCGACCGATCGCAGGTGATTGACGATCTCCTCGGTGTCCTCGCCGTCGGCGCCGCACGCGGCGAGCATCGCTTCGTCGACGAACGAATACATGTAGCGCCCCTCGTGTGCCGGGACGGCTTCGTCGAGCGCGCGACCGAGCAGCTTGAGCGCCGCGAGGCGCTTATTGGCGAATATCTCCTCGGTGATCCGTTCCTTGTCGGCGCCCGCAATCATCAAATCGGCGGAGAGCTGCAAGACCTCGGCCGTCGTGTTGCTGTGAATGAATCCGCCGGTATCGGTCATGATCGTGGTGAGCAGACAGGTCGCGATCTCCGGATCGATCTCGACGCCGAGCCCGCGCAGCAGATGCACGACGCACGTACCGGTCGAACATTCGCTCGGCAACACGAAATTGAGCTTGCCGAAATGGGCGTTTCCGAGATGATGATCGATATCGAGCACGTTCGCGCGATCGAGCACCGGCAGAAACTCACCGGCGCGACCCATATCGCTCATGTCGCAAAAGACCCACAGCGCGTCGGCCGGCAAGTCCGCCGGAACGTCGCGCGAAACGAACTGCGCGTCGGGCAAGAACCGCAGATTGCGCGGCACCGCATCCTGTTGAAAGTACTGTACGCGTTTGCCCAGCTTTTTGAGCGCGAGCCCGAGCGCTAGCCCGGCACCGAGCGTGTCGCCGTCGGGCTTGACGTGGCTGACCATAACGAAGGCCGGTCGTGCGAGCAGTTCGCCAACGACGACGTCGGTGCTATCGGCGATCGGTTTCTCGTCGATCATTTAACCCTCTTTCGTAGCGGGAGGACGCGCGTCTTCCCGCAGCGTCTTTGCAAGGGCGATCGCCTTTTCCGTACTGCGATCCTCCACGAACGTGAGATCCGGTACGTGCCGGAGTTTGATTTCGTGCCCGAGTTCGCCACGCAAAAACCCGCTCGCATGATCGAGAGCATCCATCGTCTGCCGCGCGACGTGGCGATCCCCAATGATCGCAACGTACACCTTCGCATGCTGCAGATCCGAGGTTATCTCCACGCGCGTCACCGTCGTAAAACCAAGCCGAGGATCCTTAAGATCCTGCGCGATCACCTTCCCCAACACCCGCTGAATCTCATGATCGATCCGAGCCCGCCGCTGCTCCTTCATTCCTTACGTTGTCACTTGTCGAACGCCACGCAATCCAAAACACATCCCGCTTACGCGGGGGGACGTCGTCGTCGGGTTCGTTTCGGCGGGGCTCTGAGGGAGGAGCGAAGCCAGGATGGCGGGAGCGACGACGAAGGAAGCAGCTTTTTCGCACGATGCGAAAAAGCGGGCGTCCCGACGAATCGAGCCCGACGGCGACGTCCCCCCGCGTAAGCCGGCACGAACCATCACGCCGTGGTCAACTCCGCAGCCACATGCTCGATCATATACGCCTCGATCACATCGCCATCTTTGAAGTCCTGGAACTTCGCGACCTGAATACCGCATTCGTACCCTTCGGCAACCTCGCGGACGTCGTCCTTGACGCGGCGCAGACTCTCGATTTCGCCATCGAAGATCACGACCGAATCGCGCAGCACGCGAACCTTCGCGTTGCGCGTGATCTTGCCGTCCTTGATGTAGCAGCCGACGATCGTGCCGACTTTGCTGACCTTGAAGATCTGACGCACTTCGGCGTGACCGAGCGTCACCTCGCGCGCGATCGGCGCGAGCATCCCGCGCATCGCCTTCTTCAGATCGTCTTCGACTTCGTAGATCACCTGGTAGAACCGCAGATCGACCGCTTCGTTCTCCGCCAGTCGTTTGACCGTTTCGTCGGGTCGGATGTTGAAGCCGATGAGCACGGCGTTCGAAGCGCTCGCCAAGTTGACGTCGTTGGGCGTGATCGCGCCGACGCCGCCGAGGATGACGCGAATGTCCACCTCTTCGGTCGAGAGCGATTCCATGCGGGCGCGCAACGCTTCGACCGAGCCTTGGCCGTCGGCCTTGATGATGAGGTTGAGCGTCTTCTTGCCTTCGGTCGGCATCGACATGAAGGTCTCGAGCGAGACGCGCTGAGTGCTCGTCGCGGCGATACGCGTGTCGCGGCGACGCGTCTTGCGCTTCTCGGCGGTTTCGCGAGCGACGCGTTCGTCGCTGACGACCATCAAGGTGTCGCCGGCCGATGGAATGTCTTGCAAGCCCATGATCTCGACCGGCATCGAGGGCCCGGCCTTCTTCACTTGCTTGCCCTTATCGTCCACGAGCGCGCGGATCTTACCGAACGTTCCGCCGACCACCACGATGTCGCCGACGCGCAGCGTGCCGTTCTGAACGAGCACGGTCGCGACCGCACCGCGGCCTTTGGAGAGTGCGGATTCGATGACGACGCCGGTGGCGCGACGATTTTTGTTCGCCTTGAGATCGCGGATGTCGGCTTCGAGCAACACCGTTTCGAGCAGCGAGTCGATGCCGTCGCCGGTGCGCGCCGAAACGGGAACCATCTCGACCTTGCCTCCCCAATCGACCGGCTGCAGGCCGAGTTCCATCAACTGCTGCTTGACGCGATCGGGTTGCGCGTTTTCCTTATCGATCTTGTTGATCGCCACGACGATCGGCATCTCGGCCGCTTTGGCGTGGCTGATCGCCTCGCGCGTCTGCGGCATGACGCCGTCGTCGGCGGCGACCACGAGGATCGCCACGTCGGCGGCTTTCGCGCCGCGCGCGCGCATCGCAGTGAACGCTTCGTGGCCCGGCGTATCGATGAAGGTGATGGCGCGACCGCCTTTTTCCACCGTATAAGCGCCGATTTTCTGCGTGATGCCGCCGGCTTCGCCGCTCGCTACATTGGCGACGCGAATGCGGTCGAGCAGTGAGGTCTTGCCGTGGTCGACGTGACCGAGAACGGTGACCACCGGCGGACGCGGCGTCATCATCTCGGGTTTGTCTTCTTCTTGCTCGACCGTGACTTCTTGGCCGGCTTCTTTTACGACCGCATTAAATCCGAACTTCTTCGCGACCGAAATAGCGACGTCGCTCGAGATGTTCTGATTGATCGTCGCCATCGTGCCCATCTTGATGAGCTCTTTGATGATGTCTTTCGCGGGAACGATCATCGAGGTAGCGAGTTCCTGCACCGTCAACAGATCGGGAATCTCGATCGCTTCGAGCTTCGCCACGATGGGCGCGGGAGCGGCCTCGGGCCGCTTCTTGCTGCGATTGCGCTCCCGTTCGAGGAGCATCTCCTTTTCGCGATCTTTCTTGTTGAGTTTGTCGTCGAAATGGCGCGAGCGATCGCCCGGGCGGCCGCCGGCACTCGGGGTTGGGGCCTCCGTCGGCGATGCGGGCGCGCCCGGACGCGGCGGTCCGGCGCCGAAGGGGCGCGGCGGCGCGGTGCCGCCGGCGATCGGACGGAACGGACCGTTACCCGCCGGACGGCGTGCCGGCGCGGCCGAGATCAAGCGACCCGGCTGCGGAATGTGTTGACCGTTGGCTCCCAATTGCGGAGGCTGCGGGACGCCGGGCTGGCCGGGCCGGGGTGCGACTCCCGGGCGTCCGGGAATACCGGTGGCGGGCCCGGGCGAGGCCGAGGCCGACGTGGTCGGCGGCGGCGGTGCCGGACGGCGCGGAGGAAGAATGGAGTTCTGCCCTTGCGGCACGGGCTGCAGGCGCGGAATCGGGATATCCGGCGCGGCCGGTTTGGGCGCGGCGGCGCGCTTGGGCGCTACCGGTTTGGGGACGACGACCGGCGCCGGTTCAACGACGATCGGTTCGGCGACGGGTTCCGCGGCCTCGACGGGAGCCGTTGCGACGGGCACGCTCGCAGCGACGGGCGCGGCTTCCGGCACCGGGGACGCGGCGGCTTGCGGCACGGGCGCGGCGGCGACGGCCGGAGCGGCTTTTTTCGCGGCGGGTTTGCGCGAAGTAGCCGAGACCGGTTTGAGGCTCGGAATCGGCTCGGGGGGTGCGGCCGCGACGGCGGGCGCCGCCGGAGCCGGAGAGACGGGAGCCGCCGTTTTGGAAGCCGTCGCTTTGGGAGCCGCCGCCTTGGCGGGAGCCGCAGCTTTCGCGGGCGCCTTCGCAGACGCCGCCGGTTTGAGCAACACGCTGCGGACCAGATCGGCGATATGATCGGGGACGACGCTGAGCTGATTCTTCGCCTCGAAGACGCCCGTCAGACGCTCGTTAAAGAGCGTAATGAGCTCTTTAGACGAGAGCCCGACTTCTTTTGCGAGCTCAAATATTCGAACTTTTCCCGTAGCCAACTTCTACCTTTCCCACCCCAACGCGCTCTGCGCCGTTGGGGACCCCGTGCTGTTTAATGGCGCTAAGGCCCCACCAACGTGGGACCCCCAAACACAGGTGGGTTGGCCACGTCAGTTCATTCTGCGCCGCTCCTATCGAGCATGGCGAGTAAAATTAGTTTTCATGTTTCAGCATGTCAAAATCGTCAACCTTAACCTTACTTGAACCCGCATTCGACGGCCATGGATGCAAGACCCGGATACCGCTTATTCTTTGCCGCGCGCCCGGCACATTCGTGCGAGCAGAGATAGACTCCGCGTCCGGGCAGGCGCGGCGATCGAGCGGGGTCCGCCCGCCAGACGCCGTCGCTGCCGCGAACGAACCGGAGCAGCGACGCCTGATCTTTTCGCTCGCGACAGCCGACGCACTGCCGGAGCGGAACGTGCTGCCGCGTTAGCTTTCGCCTCCGAGCCGCTCGCGCTTGAACTCTTCGAGCTTGCGGATCAGTTCCTCGTCGATGACCGGCGCGCCCGCGGCCGCCTGATCGGCAGCGGCGGCTTCGCCCTCGGGGGGTTCGACGGCTTCGAGCGCTTCGTCCTCGACCGGCGTCTCAACCGGCGGAGCCGCGCGTTCGGCGAGATACCGCTCGCGCGCCTCGTCGGCTTCGGCCTCGCTCGCGATATCCAGACGCCACCCGGTCAATCGCGCGGCGAGCCGCACGTTCTGACCTTCACGTCCGATGGCAAGCGAGAGTTGATAGTCGGGCACGACGACGAGCGCGACGCCGTCGTCTTCGAAGAGCTCGACCGTGAGCACTTTCGCCGGAGCGAGTGCGTTGTTAATGAATGCGGTCGGGTCCGCATCGTAGCGAATCACGTCGATCTTCTCGCCGCGCAATTCGTCGGAGACGTTGGCGATGCGGCTCGACTTCGGCCCCAGACACGCACCGATCGGATCGACCTCCGCGCGATTGCTCTGCACGGCCACCTTCGATCGGCTGCCGGGCTCGCGCGCGATCGCCATGATCTCAACGATGCCGTCTTCGATCTCCGGCACTTCAAACTCGAGCAGGCGCTGAACGAGCCCTTCGGCCGCTCGCGAGAGCACGACGGTCGGACCCTTGGGCGACTTGCGCACGTCGATCACGTAAGCGCGAATGAAATCGTTAATGCGAAAGTTTTCGCGCGGAACCTGTTCCGAGAGAGGCAGCAACGCCTCGTCCTTGCCGTCGAGCAAGACGTACATGTTGCGCTGTTCGTACCGTTGCACGGTACCCTTGACGATATCGTTGAGCTTGGCGGCGTACTTGTTATATACGGTGTCGCGCTCCGCTTCGCGGATGCGCTGCACGATGACTTGCTTCGCAGTCTGCGCGGCGATGCGCCCGAAATCTTTAGGCGTGACTTCCTCGTCGAAGAAATCTCCCGCCTGATACTGCGGTCCCGCCGCTTTGGGCGTGAGCTCGAGTTTCGGATCGGTCACCTCGTCGACTACGGCGCGCCGATGAAAGACTTTGTACTCGCCGGTCTGCCGGTCGACCGTAACGATCGCGTTCGCGTCGGCGCCAAAGTGACGTTTGTAAGCGGTGAGCAGCGCGGCTTCGAGCGCCTCCAACAACATCTCAAACGGAATATTGCGCTCCCGCGAAATGAATTGGAGGACGTCGATGAGTTTCTCTTCGGTTGCCGTTTCAGCCATGCTTGCTCCGTTCTTGCTTGTCGCGGTTGAGATCCGTTCGGATATCGTACTCGAGGTTCGCGGTCTTGATCGTTGTAAGCGGGAGCGGCAATTCGCCCTTCGCCGTCTCTAAAATAACGTTGGTCCCGCGAACGCCCCGCAGGACGCCGCGATGCGTCTTCGCGCCTTCGATATGCAAGGTCGTTACGATCTTGACGTTCTTGCCGCAGAAGCGGTCGTAGTCGCCGGCTTTCGCGAGCATGCGATTGAGGCCGGCCGATTCCACTTCGAGCGTGTAGAGATCGTCGTACTCATCGAGATTCGCGTTGATCGCAGCGGCGACGCGCTCGCAGCTGCGCATATCGACGCCGCCCTCGCGATCGATCGTTACCGTAAATACCGTCGTGCCGTCGCGACGCCGCGCGGCGTGCGCGACGAACTCAACATCCGCAAAACCGGCGTCGTGCTCGAGATCCGCGATCGCTCGTTCAAACGCATCGGTCACCGACGACACAACTCTACTCCCTGACAACAACGAAGCGCGGGACCTGCCCACGCTTACCGAATGACTACTGGGGATAGGATACCCTAAAAAAGCGGCGGGCCGCAACCCCATTGGTGGGCGCGGCCCCTCGCTTTTGGTCTATTCTCAACTTCGAGAGCACGCCTACCGCCGGTTTACGTCCGGCTTCCGGAAAGCGCTCGTCTAGCGCTTCTTATACTTGGCGGCCCTTGGCTGGGCTATGGTAGCCCGGTGGATCTTGCGGTTCCAACCGCCCTCCTGTATTTACGCTGTCTCGATGAGACGCTTTCATTCTACTCCGACCAACGTCGGAGTCCAAGAGGCAAGCGCCGGTTCCCAATACCTCTTTTTCGTTACGGCGGGGCCGAGGGCGCGAACGGCTGCAAGTCGCGCGCGCTGCATGCAAACGTGACGTTCGCTTCCACGATGGGATGCACGGTGTAATCGGTGCGGGGCGTCCCGAAATCCGAGCCGGATGGGTCGACCCGGCCGGTCGCGATCTGCCGATCGCTCGGCGAACCGTACTGCCCGGGCGAACGCGGGTAGCGAAGGACCCAGCCGGTGCAGGTCGTGAGCGGACCGGCGCGATGGACGGCGGTCACGTACATCTTTATCCGGCCTTCAAACCCGGCGCGCTTGCCGGTTTCTTCAAAGACGAACTTAGTCTGGGCAACGATCTCCGGCGGCGGGGTGGGATCGAGATTTCCATTGAGACGGCTCAGGCTTCCGTGATAGCTCCCCGACGAGATCGTCACCGGCCCGGTCGGGATCAGGCCGCGCAGCCGCGCGTTGATATCGGGGTAGCGCTTGCGGGATGGTTTCGGTCGCGCCGCGGCGCGCGGTGCCGGTGCCGGCGTCGACGGCACTTGAACCGCTCGGGCCGGCGCCCCCGCCTTGACGGGCGAGAGGCCCTTCGGACCGGGCGAGCCGATCGGCTTGGGACCGGGCGACTGGTTGGCGCCGTGCTGCGCGCTCGGGCTGGGCAGGCTCGTCGGACCGGGGCTCGGCACGCCCGGCGAAGGCTTTGGGGCCGGCAGCTTCGCCGCAATCGGAGCGGGTTTGGGGGCCGGAGCCGTCGTCGCGCGGGCGGGCGCGGGGGTCGCCGGGCTGCGCGTCGGGGCGGCGGAGGGCGCGGGTTTGGCCGTGGGCTCGGCGCTCGGCACGGCGGTCGCCACCGGTTTCGGTGCGGCCGTGGGCGGTATTTTGATCGTCACGGCGACGGCGGCGGCGGTCGGCACGCTGACCGGCGCGGCCGGCGCATAGGGCATCGGCGTAGTGGTGATGATTGCGGCGGTCGGCTGCGGGTTGGGCGCGGCCGAGGCGATCGGCGCGGGGGTGGGGTTCGGCGGCGCGGTCGGCTTGAAGACCGAGAGCTCGTGGAGGATGCGCGGATGGCTGGCGGCGGCGCGCTGCTGCGGCGCGCGCGGCGCGGCGATGAGCGGTGCGTGTGGAACCGGCGGCGCGGGCTGGGGAGCGGGCGCGGCCGCGGCGCGAACCAGGCGCTGCGTCGTCACCGAGACGATCTCGTTGCCGACGGTACTCTCCGGCGCCGCTTGCTCCGAAGACGACGTCGCAACCGAGAAGAGCAAGAGTGCGACGAGCACGTGCAAGAAAAGCGAGGCCAGAAAACTTCCGGCCAAGCGCTCCGGTTGACGTTTGTCCGTCGGATTCCGGCGCATGGTGCCACGTTAATGCGCTTAACCTAGCGCAGGAGCCTTCCATCGCGTCGCGCAAGCGCATCCCTATCCTATGGAATCAATTCAGAAACGCACGAAAATCGTCGCGACGATCGGCCCTGCCTCGCGCGACCCCGAGATCATCCGCTCGCTCATCGTCTCCGGCGCAAACGTCTTTCGGCTGAACTTTTCGCACGGCACGCCGGAGGACCATGGCGCGATCATCGACTCGATCCGGGCGATCGCCGACGAACTCGGCGCGAACATCGCCATACTGCAGGATCTTCCCGGCCCGAAGGTCCGCACCGGCAAATTCGCCGACGACGTGCCGATGGTGCGGCTCGAACGCGGAGCGCCGTTTACGTTGACGACGCGCGACGTCGTCGGCGATGCGGGTTGCGTGGCGTGCTCGTATCGGGATCTTCCCTCCGACGTCGCCGTCGGAAACCGCCTCTATCTCGCCGACGGCGCGATCACGCTTCGCATCCTCGACAAAACCGCGACCGATGTGGTAACGACGGTCGAAGTCGGCGGCGAGTTGCGTCCGACGCAGGGGATCAACTATCCCGACGGTACGCTCAATCTCGCGGCGGTCTCCGACCGCGACTTTGCGTTCTTAGAGTTCGGCCTTTCGAAAGACGTGGACTATGTGGCCGTGTCGTTCGTTCGCAGCGCCGAAGACATCAATCGCGTCAAAGCCTTCATAAGCGAGCGCGGCAAGGATACGCCGGTTCTCGCCAAGATCGAAAAGCACGAAGCGCTCGAGGACATCGACAACATCGTGCAGGCTGCCGACGGGATTATGGTCGCGCGCGGCGATCTCGGCATCGAAATGCCGCTCGAGACGGTGCCGATGATTCAAAAGGATCTCATCGCGCGCTGCAATCGCGCGAGCAAACCGGTCGTCACCGCTACGCAAATGCTCGAATCGATGATCTCGAGCGCCCGGCCCACGCGCGCCGAAACGACCGACGTTGCCAACGCGATCCTCGACGGCACCGACGCCGTCATGCTCTCGGGTGAAACGGCACGCGGCGCGTATCCGACCGAGGCCGTGCGCGTGATGGCCGAGATCGCTCGCGAAGTGGAAAAATATTACCCGCACGAGGTGCTGCAACTGCGGCGGCTCGAGGGCGCGACGCGCGACATCGCCACGGCGGTGGCCGAGGCCGCGACGCGTTCGAGCGCCGAGCTGAACCTCGCTTACATCGTTACCGGAACGACGACCGGCAACGCCGCGCATCACATCTCGGCGTTTCGCCCGCGGGCGCGCATCGTCGCGCTCACGCCGATGGAGCGCGTCGCGCGCCGGTTGGCGCTGCTGTGGGGCGTCGACTCGTGTCTGATCGAACGCTATTCCTCAATCGATGTCTTACTGCACATCACCGAGCAGCGGCTGCTCGCCGACGGATTGGTCACGAGCGGCGACTACGTGGCGTTCACGACGGGGATGCCGGTCGGTGCGGGCGGCACCAACCTGCTAAAGATTCACCTTATTCCGTAACTTCGGCGAGAGCGTGAATCCGCTGTATTGCGCGTCGAGGTCGGCGCGCATGTGCGGGATACGAATCGCCGCGTCCTGCTCGCCCACCACTTCGTGATTTCCGACGCTGTTGTAGTGTTGGACGAGCGTGATGGTGCCGCCGTCGAACCGCGACCAGACTGCTTTAAGGATGTGTCCCTTCATTTGATCGACGGTTACGTCGAGCGTTTTCACCATGCCGCGCTTCTTAGGCTCGAGCCGGATCACCGGATCGACGCCAGGCGCGGCCGGCGTTAAGAGCGAGATCGCGTACTTCGCCGGCCACGTCGACGCGTCGCCCAGATCGTACGCGAGATCGCTGAAATGCTCGGCCGCGCGCGGAACGCCGCGGAAGACGAAATGGTAGAGCCCCGGATGCTCGTACGCTTCGTCGCCGTGCAGCGTGATCGACACCCACGGAAACACGCGCAGGCGGACGTGCAATCTGACGTCCGCGCGATAGGCTTGCGGCGTGGTGGGATCGGCGGCCAAGCGCTCGAGTATCGGCGCGAGCTGTTTTGCGGTGTTGGTAACGGGCGACGGAACGGCGCTCGGAGCCGGCGATACCGCGAGTGCGGCGAGCAGCGCGGCAAGCGCGATCATGGCGACGCCGAGGAAGCGAGCGCGACGCGACGCTTCGCGGTCTGATCGAGCAGCGATCGCGCGTGTGCGACGGCGACGTCGTGCGCCTCACCCGAAAGCATTCGGGCCAATTCGCGGGTTCGATCTTCCGCGCCGTCGATGAGCTCGACCGCAATGCTCGTACCGGCCTTCCCTTCGCGCTTCTCGAGCAGATAGTGGTCGTCGGCCCAACTTGCAATCTGCGCCAGGTGCGTAACGCAGAGCACCTGTCCGGCGCCGGCCAACCGGCCGAGGCGCAGACCGACGGCGGTCGCGGTGGCACCGCCGATACCGGTGTCGATCTCGTCGAAGATCAGCGCCGTGCCGTCGCGCGACGATGCGAGCGCCACGACGAGCGCTAGGAGCACGCGCGAGAGCTCGCCGCCCGATGCCACGCGGGCGAGCGGGCGCTGCGGTTCGCCTTTATTCGCGGCGAAGACGAACTCGACATGGTCGCCGCCGCCGGGCCCGATCTGCGCGAGCGGTTCGAAGGCCGTATCGAACCGCGCCGACGGAAGAGCCAGGTCGGCAAGTTCGCGTTCGATCCGTTCGCGCAAGCGTTTGGCCGCAATGCGGCGCAGGTCGCCGAGGGTTTTCGCGGCGCTTGCGAGGTCGCTCTGGGCTCGCGCGATCCGCGCCGTTATCGTCGCGCGAAGCTCGTCGCGATTAGCGAAGCGCGCAACGGTCGTACGGAATTCTTCGACCGCTGCGGCGACGGCCGCGAGCGATCCGCCATATTTGCGCTTGAGCCCGTCGAGGTCTTCGAGCCGCGCGTTGATCTGTTCGAGTTCGGCCGGATCTGACTCGACGGTATCGAGTTCGCGCGCAATTTGCGTCGCGAGTTCGGCCGCCTCGCTTTGCAACGCCGCGGCGGCGCCCGCCATCTCCGCGAGGCCGCTGCCGATCTCGGCTACGCCCGCTAAAGCGACGGCAGCCGTGCCGAGCGCGTCGCCGGCGGAGGAGTCGTCACCGCCGAGCGCGTCGTGCGCCGCACGCAGCGCGCCCGCGATTCGTTCGACGTTGTCGAGGTAGCGGCGGCGCTCGGTGAGACGCTCGTCTTCGCCGTCTTGCGGAGCGATGTTTTCGATCTCCTCGAGCCCGAATTGCGCGTAGGCGAGGCGATCCGCCGCGTCGCGTTCGTCTTGCGAGAGCGCGCGCAGTTCTTCGCGCAGCGATTCGAGACCGGAAAACGCATCGGCAACCTCCGCGCCGGCTCGCAGCGCCGGCTCGCCGGCGAACCGGTCGAGCAGATTCACGTGATAGGCCGGCGCGAGCAGCCGTTGCGCGTCGTGCTGCCCGACGATGTCGGCAAGTTCCGGCGCGAGATCGCGGACGTATCCGGCGGTCGTCGCGCGGCCGTTGAGCCGCAGCGCCGATTTCCCCGCGTCGGTCATCTCGCGCGTCAGCACGCCGTCCTCGCCGTCATCGAGCGCAAAGCCGTCGGCCGCGAGCCGAACGCGCAGCGCCGCTGAAGGTTCGAACTCAAGCGTCACGGTCGCACGCGAGGCCCCACGGCGTACCACTTCGGCATTCGCGCGTTCGCCCAGCACGAAGGTCATCGCACCGAGAACCATCGTCTTACCCGATCCGGTCTCGCCGGTGAACATCGTCGCGCCGCGCGCGAAATCGATCTGCGCCCGCCGAATCAGGCCGTAGTCTTCGATCGTCAGCCTGCGCAGCATTTGCAGCCTAACGAAACGTTTCTTTGATCGAGACGCCCCAACGCAGCTTTTTCTCCAAGCGCGAAAAGAACTTCAACGGCTCGGTACGCGCGAAACGCACCGGGCTCGGGTGCCGTTCGATCACGACGGATGCGCCCGGCGCTAGATCGCTCACGGCCTCGCCGTCGCATTCGAGATTCGCATGCACGATCTCGGAATCGACCGAAATCGTGATCGTCGAACTCGTCGGCACGATCAGCGGACGCGAAAAGAGCGTATGCGGCAGCAGCGGTACGATGCCGAACGCATCGACGTCGGGCGAAACGATCGATCCCCCGGCCGAAAGAAAATACGCCGTCGACCCGGTCGGCGTCGCCACGCAGATACCGTCGGCCGGAATGTGCGCGGCCTGCTCGGTTCCAAGGCAGAGACCGAACGGGACGATTCGCGCGACGCCGCCTTTACGCACGACGACGTCGTTGAGCGCGAAGTAGCTGCGGCCTCCGTAGCGCGCGCTCAGAGCCACGCGCTCTTCGATCGCGAGGCCGCGTTCGAGCAGTTGTGGCAATTCGTCGATGCGCGGATCGTCCTCGTCGAACTCGGTAAGAAAACCGAGCCTGCCCGTATTGATGCCCAGTAACGGAATGTCGTCCGCGACGGCGATTCGCGCGGCGCGCAGCAGCGTGCCGTCGCCGCCGATCGTCACGAGCAGGGCCGCATCGGCCGGGCGCGCGCCGTTGGTCGGAATGTTCAATTGCGTATCGCAGCCGGGGCAGAGCGCGATCTCGAAGCCGCGCCGGCGAAAACCCTCGGCCACGCGCATCGCAATCGCGCGCGCGTTCTCGCGCCCGACGTCGACGTAGAGCGCCACGCAGCGTCGCCCGAGTCCGGTGGTCTGCGGCTTAGCGTTCATCGACGACCGCATCCAGCGCGGCGTCGTCGAGCGCGACTCCGTCCCGGCGCAGATGCATGAGGAACTCCCGATTGCCGGCCGGTCCCAACAGCGGCGAGCCGACCAGACCGATCGCGTTAAGTCCGAGGTTTTGCATTGCATCCCGGACTTCGCGCAGGATGGCGCGGTGCACCTCGGGATCCCGGACGACTCCGCCCGATCCCAGCCGCTCGCGGCCGGCCTCGAACTGCGGCTTGACCAGGGCGACCACCTCGCCCGCGGCGTCGAGAAACCCGACCGCACGCGCGACGATCGTGCGCAGCGAGATGAAGGACGTGTCGATCACGATGAGGTCGAAGGGCTCGCCGAACGCCTCATCGGGCAGATGACGAAAATTCGTGCGCTCGAGAACGGTAACTCGCGGATCGTTGCGCAGCTTCCAGTCGAGCTGCCCGTAGCCCACATCGACCGCAACGACGTGCCCTGCACTCCGCTGCAGCAAGGCGTCGGTGAATCCGCCGGTCGAGGCGCCGATGTCGAGCGCCCGGCGCCCGGCGACCGTCACGCCGAAGGCGGCGAGCGCGTGGTCGAGCTTCTCACCGCCCCGGCTGACGAATCGCCGCGGGCGTTCGATCTCGATGGCGGCGCCCGGCCGAACGCCGGCGCCGGGCTTCGTCGCGGGAACGCCGTTGATTCGGACGCGCCCTTCCATGATGAGGCTACGTGCCTGCGAGCGGGTGATGCCGGCGGCCTCGGCAACGGCCTCGTCCAGGCGCTGCCCGCTCACGGGGTCTTCGGCGTATAGAAGCAGCGTCCGCACATCGTGACGTAGCGAACGTCCCCTTCGATCGCGATCTGCTCGCCGGTCGCGATGCGCTCGCCGCGTTCGTTGAAACGGACGTTCATCGTGGCCTTGCGGCCGCAAGCGCAGACCGTCTTGAGTTCCTCGACGCTATCGGCGAGCGTCAGCAGGTAGGTCGAACCCGGAAAGGGCTCGCCGAGAAAATCGCTGCGAATCCCGTAACAGATGACCGGGATATCGAGCAGATGCGCCACGCGATGAAGTTGGCGGACTTGAGCGGGCGTTAAGAACTGGGCCTCGTCCACGAGCGCGCACGCGATCTCGCCGGCGGCGGCCAGCGCCGCGTAGAAATCGAGTTTCGCATCGAACGTGAGCGCCTCGCGCTGCGGCCCGAGGCGCGAGGTGACCCGCCCGATGCCGTGACGGTGGTCCATCGTCGAAGCAAAGATCATCACGGAACGTCCGTGCGTTTCGTAATTGTGCGCGACTTGCAGCAGGGCGATGGACTTCCCGGCGTTCATCGCCGAGTAGCGGAAATAGAGCTTGGCCATTCTAAACGGTTAGAACCGCCGCAGCGCTAGAACAGGTTCCAAAGGTACTGATTGTAGACTTCGTGGTGGTATTGGACTTCCTGCGATTTCACGATCGTGCCGAGCAGGCGCGGGCAGCGATCGGCGCTGGCCTCTTTGAGATCGGCGTAGCGGTTCTTTACGTCGTTGCCGAGCAGCGTCGTCACCCAGGCGGAGTTACGAAACTCGCTGATGGCGTCGTAGACGTTGTGGGGCAGAAAGCGGTCGGCTTGACGGAGGTTTTTAACGTCGCTGATGCGGCCTTCCAGTCCCGTTTTGAAGACCGCCAGCATGACCATGTAGGGATTGGCGTCGGGTCCGACCGAGCGTACTTCGACGCGCGCGCTGCGCTCGTTGCCGATGGGGATTCGCACCATGGAACCGCGATCGACCGCCGAGGCCTTGATTTGATTGGGCGCTTCAAAGTGCGGATCGAGCCGGCGATAGGCGTTGACGCTGGCGTTGAGCATCAAACACGTTTCGCTCGCATGCGTTAAAATGCGATCGACGAATTTCCATGCGAACGGACTCAGGCGTTCTTCCCCGCGCGCGTCCCAGAAGACGTTCTTGCCGTTCTTGCTGATCGAAACGTTCGTGTGCATGCCGCTACCGTTGACGCCGATCACGGGTTTCGGCAAAAAGCTCACGGTCATCCCCAGGCGCGTTGCGACTTGGCGGCAGATCAACTTGTAGAGCTGAATCTGATCGGCCGCGGCCACCACCTCGCCGTAGCTGTAGTTGATCTCAAACTGCGAGGGCGCGACCTCCGGGTGGTCCTTTTCGTTTTCGAATCCCATCGCGCGCTGCACTTCGGCGACCGTATCGATAAAGGTCCGCAGCGCGTCGCCCGGCAGCGAATGATAGTAGCCGCCGGTGTTGACGTACTCGAATTTCCCCGTCTCGTGATAGCGACGCTCGGCATCCAATCCTTGGAAGAGAAAGCCTTCGATCTCGTTGGCGGCATTGAGCGTGTAGCCGTCTTTTTCGTAGTACTGATTCGAGAGTTTTTTAACCAGACCGCGCGTATCGCCCGCAAACGGCGAGCCGTCGCGATCGATCACGTCGCCGAAGACGAGGACTTTGCCCGGCCCGAAGACGTCGGCCGGCGCCCAATAAAACGCGCTCCAATCCAGCACTAGGCGCAAGTCGCTCTCGCGCTGCGACGTGAACCCGCGAATCGACGATCCGTCGAAGGTGAGGTTGTCCATCGACTTAAGCAGAAATTTCTTGTCGTAGTCGAGCATGTGGAGCCGGCCTTCGAGATCGGTGAAGAGCACGGTAACCGCCTTGATGCGATGCTCGCCGGTCAAGTACTTCAGGCGCTCTTCCTGGATCTTCTTCATCGGAACGCGATCTTGGCGCTGCTTCTTTGCGGCCAAGTTCAGCTCTTCGAGCTCGCCGTACGGGAGCATGAGGAAATCACGTAGTTCGGTCGTCATCGTTGCTGCTCTCCTTAGACGGACGGGCTATCCCGAACGCTTAAACGTCATGCCGAGCACGCCTTTATCCATCCGGTAAAAAAACGCCCCCACCCGTTGTGCCCCAAGTCGAACCAATTTTCATGGTGAGCTTGTCTAACCACGGGCGTCCTTCGACAAGCTCAGGATGACAAACGGGGGGGAGGGTGCGTTGTCATGCTGAGCTTGTCGAAGCACGGCCTTCGAGTTGCTACTCTTCGCCGTCGAAGTAGTCGAGCGGCTCGGACCGAACGATTCGGCGTTCCGGCGAGTTGACGCCCCACTTCTTGCTATCCGGATAGTAGTACGATTCGCCGATCGGATTGTCCGCAACGACGTACAGCACGAGATCTTGCGAGCCGTTGTTTGAGATTTGGTGCGCCTCACCGGGTTTGAAGACGAACGCGTCGCCGGTTTCGACCGGCGTGGATCCGCTCTCGTCTCGAACCGTACCGCTGCCCGCGATCACGTGATAGAACTCCCACTGCGCGCTGTGCGAATGATACGGATACGGCGTGGCGCCGGCCGGGATGCGGCAGATCTCGACATCGAAGGGATGCCGCTCGATGAAGTCGGTCGAACGCGGATTGCGCCCCAACGCTTCGGATACTTGCTTTCCCGCACCGGTGAACTTCCCGTTCGGCGAAGTCCAAGTCAATTCTTCAATCTCGTTGGTGTTGATTTTCTTCATTCGCGATTCCCTTCTCATATGGCTTCGGCTATCGCAGAAGCGTCGCTCGAGCGCGGTAAAGCACGCAATGATGCAGACGATGACCTTCCTCGACCCGTGGATGCCCGAAATCGTCGTCCGGGTCGTGCGTCATGTGCAGACGCTCCATTACGCGCTGCGAAGGAACGTTGATCCGCGCCGTCAAGGCGACCACCTGATCCCAGCCCAGCTCTTCGAATGCGAAACGCATCGCCGCGGAAGCCGCTTCGGTCGCATATCCGTGGCCCCATGCGGCGGGGAGAAAGCGCCAGCCGATTTCCTTTGCCGGCGTGAATCGAGCTTCGAAAGGCACCGGCTGCAAAGCGATCACGCCGGCAAACGGCATTCGGTCCTTGAGTTCGACGACGAACCATCCGTAGCCGTCTCGCTCCAATTCCGCCCGCATCGTCGCCGCCGACGCGATCGATCGTTCCCGCGCGTAGGTGCTCGGAAAAAACTCCATGACTCGTGGATCGGCGTTCATCTGCGCCCAGGACTCTACGTCGTCATCGTTCCAGCCGCGCAAGATCGTGCGCGCCGTTTCAATAGCCGCGATCATCTGCCGAACGTTTGCCTCGCGCCTTGACGGTCCATTTAATAGACGTCTGCGCTCCTACTTTATGACCGCCGAGGTTTTCGCTCACCCGAGTTTTCGCAAGTAGGCGGCTTCGGAAAGCATCGCGAGCGAAAATCCGCCAAAGATCAGGGCGATTTCCACGAGCCACTGCCCCGCAAACTCGGGTATTGCGAAGTAGCCGTGCGCGGCCTGTAGTCCGTAACCGCCGAGGCCGATGCAAGTCCCCGCGACGTTCCAGAGCGTCCGTTCGGAGCGCTCGCGCTCGTGGAGCGCCACCGGCGTTCCGTCCCGCCGCATTTCGCGTTCTCGGTGCGATACACCGACGATTATCGTCGAGAAGGCACATGCATACCCGATCATGCAGAGCCAGGCGAGTGCGATAGAGGGCCATGATAACGCACCCAACCCGTGCATCACCACAAGATCAGCGACTACCGCAGCGACGCATGCGAACGCGAAGACGCCGTAGCCCGCAGCGAGCTTCGGCGTTGGAATGATGCGCACGTCAACGATTTTCTGCAACCGTAGTCGGGTTCCTCGCGTTCGGTGGAGTGATGGCGTTGCAAAATCGGGTTACGCCGTTTGGCGAGATCGTCGCGGCGGCGGGGCGTGGGTTGCTTATGGGTAACCGCGGGATTTTGTGCGATGACGAGCGACGAATCGTGCGTTGTTGGCAGGTTCGGCGGTGGATTGCGTGCCGCACGGAGTTTCGCGGGAGGCATCGCACGGTGATGCAGCCGCACACGTGGACCGAGCTATTTTTTCTCGACGAGGCTGCGGCTTTAAGCGCGGGTCATCGGCCGTGCGCCGAATGCCGCAATGCCGACTACAAGCGATTTCGCCGGCTCTGGGAAACGAGTTTCGGCGCTCCCGCCGGCGCGGACGCGATGGATAGAACGCTGCATGCCGAACGTCTCGCCGGCCGCGAAAAACGCACGTACCATGCAGACGTTGCAACGTTACCGGAGGGGACGTACGTCGCGGTCAACGGCACAGCGTGGGCTCTGTGGGGAAACGAGATTCTCGCGTGGTCGAGCGCGGCGTATGGCGAGCGGCGGCCGCGGCCCGCCCGCGGCGAGGTCGAAGTACTCACGCCGCCGTCGATCGTCGCCGTTCTACGCGCCGGCTACGGCGCCGGCATCCATCCCAGCGCGTGACGCGACTACGGATCGAAGAGGATCTCGTCGCCGTCCGGGCTCGCGGCGGCCGCGGGGACGGTGCCCATCGCGCGGTCGATCTGGTCCTGTGCGGTTTTTAGCAGCGTTTCGCAATCGCGCGAGAGTTGTTTGCCCTCTTTGAAGAGCGCGACGGCACGATCGAGTTCCACGTTGCCGTTCTCGAGTTCTTTGACGATCGCTTCGAGCCGTGCGACTTTCGCTTCGAATTCACCGGGTGACTGATCAGCCATCGAGGCCCTTTCGTTCGACGCGTGCGGCGAGCGTCCCGCGCGCGAGGCGCGCGCTGACTACTTCCCCGGCTTCAACGGAATCGACGTCTTTGAGGATGTGCCCGCGCGCATCGGTGACGATCGCATATCCGCGCGCGAGCACGGCGAGCGGATCGCGATCGTTCAACTGCATCTCGAAGGCGCGCAAACGCGCGAACGGCTCTTTGGTCGCGCCAGTTTGCGCGCGAGCGAGGCGCGCGCCGGCATCGATCAGGCGCGCGCCGGCCGGTGCCAGAACGTGTCGCGCCGAGGCGGTCAGCATCGAGACGAGCCGGTCGAAGCGCTGACGGCGCTGCGTTAGCCGCACGATCGGCGTGAGCGCGTCGAGCTTACGCTCGAGTTGGAGCAGCGTGGAACGCCGATCGCCCGCGAGGGTCCGCGCGGCGCGATCGAGCGCTGCCGCGGCCACGTCGAGGCGCTGGTCGTGCGTGCGCTTGAGCGCGCGCAGCTGCTCCCACAGACGGCCGTCGAGCCGCTCGATCCGGCGAGCGTAGGACTCGCGAATCTCACCGAAGTATTGCGCCGCACTCGAGGGAGTCTCGCGCGTGTAGTCGGCAACGAGATCGCTCAAATGCACGTCGCCGGTGTGGCCGATCGCCGAGAGCACCGGCCGCTTCGAGCGCACGATCGCGCGAACCACCGGCTCGAGATTGAATTGAAAGAGATCCTCGTAGGATCCGCCGCCGCGAGCTAGGACGATGACGTCGACGGCCAGCCGCGACGCACGGTCGATCGCTTCGCCGATCTCGATTGCGGCGCCGTCGCCCTGCACGCGCGATTCGACAAACTCGATCTCGAGATGCGGTGCCAAACGCGCCACGATCGTCGAAAAGTCCTCGGCGCCTTTGCCGCGCGCGGAGATCACCGCTATGCGCCGCGGGAATGCAGGCATCGGGCGCTTGCGCGCGCTTTCGAAGAGCCCCTCCGCGCGAAAGCGCTCCTTGAGCGCTTCGAACTGCGCATACAGGTTACCGATTCCGGTGAGCTCGATCGCATTAACGAAGAGTTGAAACGTGCTGCGAGCCCCGTAAATGCCCCACTCGCCCGAGACGATAATCTCGTCGCCGTTCTTGATGGCCGGCAACCCGTTGGCACTGCTCGACCAGATCACGCATTTGAGAATATCGGTGCGCTCTTTGAGATCGAAATAGATGTGCCCGGCGGCCGAACGCGACGGGCTCGAGACCTCGCCGCGCACGCGCAATCCTTGGAGGTTCTTGTTGGCGCCGAGCAGTTTGCCGATGTAGGCAACGACGCGGCTGACGCCCTCAACCCGCGGCGGCTGCGCTTGATCGAACAGCGAGCCTTGCTCCATCGCTAGCGCTTCTTCCGCGGCGCTTTCGTCGCAGCCGGCGCGGGCGAATCGCCGGTCGTCATGTAGTTCGTGCCGTCACCGACCGAATTCGGCGGCTGGGTCGCTTCGGCCGGAAGCGGCGTTGGATCGGGAGGAAGCGTCGGGAGGGGCTGCTGCGTGGGTATCGCCAGGGCGGCCGTGGTGTTTCCGCTCGCGTAATTGGGTGCCGGCGTTTGCGGACGTCCGCACGGCGTCAACGGCTCGGTTCCGACGAGATAATATTCGAACGGCCCCAAACGGCCGCCGCAACTTGCGACCTTCTTCACTTCGTCGGCCGGGAACGGGAAGTCGTGCTTGGCGACGCCGGTCAACGCGCCTTTCATAAAACGCGACCAAATGCGCGCCGGAATATCGCCGCCGTACGATTCGGACATGGGCGAGTTGTTGTCGTTACCGATCCACACCGCGGTAACGAGGTCGGGCGTATAGCCGACGAACCAGGCGTCGTGAAAATCCGAGGTCGTACCGGTCTTACCGGCGGCCGGGCGACCGATGATCGCGTTCGGATAACCCGTTCCGTGGTTGATCACGTCTTCGAGCATCGTGTCCATGATGTAGGCCGTGCCCGCGCTCACGACTTCGGTTTGCTGAGGAAATTGGTTGTCGAGTACCACGTTGCCGAGAGAGTCTTTCACAATTTTGAACGGCGACGGGTCGATGTGGATTCCCTGATCCGCGAGCGTCTGATAGCCGCTCGCCTGATCGAGCGGCGTCACGACCGAGGTGCCGAGCGCGAGCGAAAGATTCGCTTCGAGCGGCGACTTGATCCCCATGCGCTTGGCGTACTCGATCACGCGATCGACGCCGACTTGCTGCAAGAGTTTTACCGCCACCACGTTGCGGCTCTGCGCCAGTGCGTAGCGCAGCGTCATCGCGCCGTAAAAGCGGTTGTCGTCGTCCATCGGCGACCAGGTCGTCCCGTCGCCCATCGGGTAGCTCACCGGCGAATCGTCCAGGATCGTCGACGCCGGCATGCCGCTGTCGATGGCGGCCGTGTAGACGTAGACTTTAAACGACGAGCCCGGTTGACGGTGCGCCTGCCAGGCGCGATTGAACTGATTGGTAAGCGAGAAATGCGTCCCGCCGATCATGGCGACGATCTCGCCGGTCGAGGGACGAATGGCGACGAGCGCCGCCTGGTGCGCGCCGATGCCCTCTTGGGAAGAAGCGCGCATGCCCCAATCCACGGCCTCTTGCGCGAGCTTCTCGAGCTTGGGATCGACCGTCGTGTAGACTTGCAAGCCGCCCTCGTACGCCGCCTGTTTGCCGAACGTTTTCTCGAGCTGCGCGATCGCGTAGGTCGTGAAATACGGATCTTTGTAGCCCTGCAAGCCCGCCGCGCGTTCGCCGGAAAGATCGAGCGGCGCGTTATAAGCCGCGTCGGCTTTCGCTTGCGTGATGTAGTGGCTCTCGGCCATCCGATCGAGCACGTGACGTTGGCGTTCGCGCGCGAGTTTGAGATTGACGTAGGGCGAGTAGTCGGACGGCGCGGCGACGAGGCCGGCCAAGAGCGCCGACTGACCGAGCGTCAGCGATCCGACTCCGCGACCGAAATACGTGTGCGCGGCCGCGTCCACGCCGTAGGCGCCCGAGCCTAAGTAAATCAAATTCAAGTAGCGCTGAAGAATCTCGTCCTTCGTGTAGTAGCGTTCGATCTCCATCGCGAGCAGCGCCTCTTGAATCTTGCGCGAGATCGTCTGCTGGTTGGTGAGAAAGAGCCCGCGCGCGAGCTGTTGCGTGATCGTCGAAGCGCCCTGATCGAGGTGCTTGTGTGCGAGATCGGCGAGCGCGGCGCGCGCGATGCCGGTGAAGTCGACGCCGTGATGGTGATAGAAGTTGTGATCTTCGTTCGCGATAAACGCATCGCGCACCGAGAGCGGGATCTTTTCGATCGGCACCCAGATGCGGTTCTCTTTGTAAAGCGAGGCTAGCTGCGTGCCGTCGCGCGCGTAGATCCGCGTCGAACGCGCGGGCTGATAATCGGCCATGCGGCTGATGTCGGGCAGATTCTTGGAATACGCGGCGACCATTCCGGCGATCGTGCCGGCCGCGAAGAGCACGAGTAAGAAGAACGCGATCAGCGCGAAGCGCAGCGCCTTCATCGCGCCCGTTGGGCCGCGCCCCTTACGCTTTGGCATGGCTCACGGCCGCGAGCACGCCGTTGACGAAGCGGCCCGAGTCTTCGGTGGAGAATTTTTTCGCGAGTTCGACCGCTTCGTTGAGAATCACCGGTCGCGGCGTTTGCGGATGGTAGCGCAGTTCGTAGGTGGCCATGCGTAGCAGCAAACGATCGATCGTCGGTAAACGTTCGATCGTCCAGCCGGCGAGCAGCGGCGCCAGCGTCTCGTCGCTTTCGCCCGCGTGATCGAGCGTTCCCAATACGAGGTCCTTCACGAACAAGCGATGCTCGCTTTCGCCGAACGGCGAGAGGTACTCGTCGAGAACTTCGACGGGCTCGCGATGTCCGACTTCAACCGAAAACAGGGCTTGGAGCGCGAGCTCCCGGGCCATATGGCGCGAAGGCATGGTGTCGTCTTTCTAACTTCCGGATAGCGTGGCGGCCGGCGACTGTTTTTGCAACAGCGCCGGCAAGAAGTCGATTCCGTAATGGCCGGTGCGGAACTCTTCGGTAGCGAGGATCTCCAAGCATTGGTCGATCGTCGTCTTCACGCCTTCGATCGCCGTCTCGCGCAGCGCGCGCTCCATGCGCGCGATTGCGGCCTCGCGCGTCGAGCCGGTGGCCACGATCTTCGCGAGCATCGAATCGTAATACGGCGGAATGGCCGACCCCGAATAGACGTGCGTGTCGACGCGGACGCCCGGGCCGCCGGGAAACACGACCGCCGTCAGCGTTCCCGCTGCCGGAGCAAAATTGTTGTGCGCGTCTTCGGCGTTGATCCGGCATTCGATCGCGTGCCCGGTGGCGCGCAGATCGCTCTGCGAGTAACCGAGGGGTTCGCCGGCCGCCACGCGGATCTGCTCTTTAACCAAGTCGATGTTGTAGACCATCTCCGTAACGGGATGCTCGACTTGAATGCGGGTGTTCATCTCCATGAAGTAGATTTGGTCGCCGCTGACCAGGAATTCGAGCGTGCCGGCGTTGCTGTAGCCGACGTGTTTGCACGCGCGCACCGCCATCTCGTGCAGCGCGTCGCGCGTCGCGCGCGAGAGGTTCGAGGCGGGCGCCTCTTCGATCAGCTTCTGATGTGAGGGCTTCTGCACGGAGCAGTCGCGCTCGCCCAGATGAACGACGTTTCCAAATCCGTCGCCGAGGACTTGCACTTCGATATGACGCGGCTTGAGAATGAGCTTTTCCATATACAGCCGGCCGTCTTTGAAACTCGCCTCGGCTTCGGCCGTCGCACTCGCAAACGCCCGTTCGAGCTCGCCGGGAGCCTCGACGGCGCGCATGCCTTTACCGCCCCCGCCCGCGGTCGCCTTCAGGAGCACCGGATACCCAACTTCTTCGGCCGCCTTGCGCGCCTCTTCTACCGTACGTAAGATGTCGGTTCCGGGAGTCGTCGCGACGCCCGCCTCGCGCATCACGCGTCGCGCGGTTGCTTTATCGCCCATCGACGCGATCACGCTGGGCTTCGGGCCGATAAACGTGAGCCCGTGATCGGCGCAGATCTCCGCGAAGCGCGCGTTCTCGGCCAGGAACCCGTATCCCGGATGGACCGCGTCGCAACCGGTGATCAGTGCCGTCGAAATGATGTTGGGAATATTGAGATACGAACGCGCCACCGGCCCCGGCCCCACGCAGAACGCTTCGTCGGCGTGACGCACGTGCAACGATCCGCGATCGGCTTCGGAGAAGATCGCGACGGTCTGCACGCCGAGTTCGCGGCACGCGCGGTTGATGCGCAGCGCGATCTCGCCGCGGTTGGCAATCAAAACTTTCTTGAAAATGGCCCTAGCCTCTATCTAACTCGAAGAGCACTTGCCCGTACTCCACGGGCGCCCCATCGCGTACCGTGATCGTCGCTATCCGGCCGGCGCCGCGCGACCGGACCGGATTGCGGATCCCAAGCGCCTCGACGTATGCGAGTTCCCGATCTCCGGCCAAACGCTCGCCTTCCAGCGGGGCCGGCCGGCTAAAATGAACGATGCCGACGAGGTCGGCCTTGATGGCGTCGAGGTGCGGGGCCGAAGCCGGGCTATCCGAGCCGTCGTCCGCGGGCGCGATGGCGGCCGGCGGAGCCGCAGGCTTCCGCAGCTCGATCGCATCTTCGTTCGGCTCTTCGATCCGCAGTCGAACGAGGTCGGTCTGCACGAACGCCTCGGCGAGGGCGCGAACGCGCGCGGCGAGGGGCGCGGGGGTCCCGGCTGGCTGGTGATCGTCGGACATGAGGCTCTCGGTTTCGCCTCCCGGCAACAGCGGCCCCGCAAGGCGAACCGAGTCGCGCTCGCGGGCGTGCAGCGCGTCGTAGAGCGGCCGGAAAGCTGCGTCCAGCTCGGCCAGGGGAGCGAGCACGAACGCCCGCTCGGCCAGTCGTGGGTGCGGTAGCTGCAGATCGGACTCGTCGAGACGCAGATCGCCGTAGGTCAGGATGTCGAGATCGATCGCGCGCGGGCCCCATCGCGGACCCGGCGTGCGGCCCAGCCGGCGCTCGATCGCCTGCAAGCGGCGCAGAAGCTCCGGAGCCTCGAGGTCGGTCTCGAGCAGCACCGCCGCATTGAGAAAGTCGGGCTGCGCGGTCACGCCCCACGGGCGACTCGTATAGAGCGACGAGACCGCGGCGACCCGTCCGAGCGCGGCGAGAGCGCGCACGGCCGATCGCAGCGTCGTCGCGACGTCGCCGAGATTGCCCCCCAGACCGATGGCCGCGCTAGGCAAGCGTCGTGCGATAGCGCGGATTCTCGCGACGCAGCGTTATCGACGGCGTCGCGCCGTCGAGCAGCGCCGGTTTGCCGATTGTCAGTTCGACGCGCGCGACGCGCGGATCGCGAAAGACGGCGCGAACCAGTTCGCCCGCCAGGCGTTCGAGCAGCGCGAACGAGGTCGAGCCCACCAGATCGACCAGGCGCGCGTGCAGCGCGCCGTAGTCGAGCGTATCGCCCAGCGCGTCGCTGATTTCGGCGGCCTGCAAATCGATATCGACTGCCAGATCGATCTCGAAAGGTTGTTCGCGATCGCGTTCGCCGGGATTGGCTCCGTGCCGCCCGCTCGCCCGGATGCCGCGCATCGTTATCCGATCCATTCCGCCGGCCTCCATCCGCGTTCGATCGCGTCGCTTACCGAGACGACGTCGCGCATCTGCGCGACGTCGTGAACGCGCACGATATCCACGCCCGCCGCGATACCGAGTGCAACCGTCGCCGCAGTACCGTACGTGCGTTCGTGCGCGTCGCGGCCGGTGAGCCTGCCGATTGTCGACTTGCGCGAGGTCGCGAGCAGCGTGGGAAAGCCGAGCGCTACGATTCGATCGAGAGCGCGCAGCACGGCGATGTTGTGATCGGGCGTCTTGCCGAATCCGATTCCGGGATCGAGCACGACGTGATCGGGCGGAATCCCGGCGCGCACCGCGCGCCGCGCGGCGTCGTCCAAGAACGCGAGCACGGCATCGACGACGTCGCCGTCGTAGTGCGAGTCGGGTTGGTTGTGCATGACGATGACCGGAACCGCGCTTGCGACGGCGGCTTCCAGCAACGCGTCGGGTAGGCCCCAGACCGAATTGAGCACGTCGGCTCCGGCCGCGTGCGCCGCCGACCACACCGCCGGCTTATAGGTGTCGGCCGAGATGATCGCCGCGGGCAGTCGCTCGCGTACGCCGCGCAGCACCGGAATGAGCCGCGCGATCTCGGTGACTTCATCGATCTGCCGGTACCCTGGGCGCGTGGACTCCGCGCCGATGTCGAGGATATCGCTGGAACGCTTTGCCTGTTCGAGCGCGTGCGCTACCGCACTCTCGGATCGCACGCGCCCGTCGCCCGAAAACGAATCCGGCGTCACGTTGACGACGCCCATCACGTACGTTCGCGCTCCCCACGGCAGTTCGCGACCGCGAACGCGCAAGGCGCCGCGCGAGGTTCGATTCATGGTAACGTGGACGGTACGTGGGCCGCGACATGTTCGAGCCACCACTCGCGCAGCTCGGCGACCACGAACGTCGATCCGGTCACGACCACGATGTCGTCGGCGCCGGCGTTGCGCATGGCGATCGAGAGCGCCTCGACCGGGTCGAGAATCGCGCGCCCCCAGATCCCGAGATCCTCGGCGATGCTGGCTAGGCGCGCCGGCTTCGTCGCCGCGCGTCCGGGCGTGTCGAACGACGTAAAGATAAACGAGGCCGGCACGTCTACGAACGCACGCAGAATTTCGTGGGCGTCCTTCGTGTCGGCAACGGCCAGCACGAACGTATAGCGGCGATCGGGGAACTGCGCGCGCAGCGACGCGACCAGATGCGCCGCCTTGTCGGGATTGTGCGCGACGTCGAAGATCACGGCCGGGCGAGCGGGGAAATACTCCATGCGCCCGGGCAGCACCATCCGCGCGAGACCGTTCTCGATTGCGGCTTTGTCCGGCCGCAGGTGAGCGGGAAGCGCTTCGAGCGCGAGTATGGCGGCGGCGGCGTTGCGTTCCTGGAACGTGCCCAAAAGCGGCAAGGAGATCGCGTACTCCGCGCGCGGCGTCGTTACGGTAAAGTCTTGACGGGTCTGGCTTGACGCACGACGGACCGTTCGCGTGGTATCGAGGACCGAAACGAACGGCGCGCCGACGAGCGCGCACTGCGCTTCGATCACGCGGCGCGCGCCGGGATCCTCGACCGCGGAGACGAGTGGTACTCCGGGTTTTGCGATTCCGGCTTTATCACTCGCGATCGCTTCGAGCGTGTCGCCCAGAATTTCGGTGTGATCGAGACCGATGTTGGTGATGACGCTCACCTCGGGGACGATCACGTTGGTGCCGTCGAGCTTCCCGCCGATGCCGACTTCGATCACCGCCAGATCGACCGACTCCCGAACGAAGTGGAGAAACGCAAGCGCCAGGAGCGTTTCGTAATAGGAGGGACGGCGCAAGGCCGCGACGGTCCGTTCGATCGCCGGCATCATCTCGACGAGCAGTTCCGCAAAACGCTCCTCGCTCACGTTGACGCCGTCCACCCGCGCGCGCTCGACCATCGAGCGCAGATGCGGTTTGGTGTGCAAGCCCGTTCGTTTGCCGGAAGCGGAGAGCGCGGCCGAGATCATCGTCGCGGTGGAACCTTTTCCGCTCGTGCCGCCGACGTGGATCGTCGGATACTTGTCCTGCGGATTATCGAGTTCGCGCAACAGCGCGCGCATGCGATCGAGACGATACGGTTCGCGGCGGGAGACCGTTTCGTTGATCGTGCCGGTAAGATACGACTGCGCTTGAGCGAAGTTCATCCGTCCGTAACCTCGCCGGCGAGCAATTCGAGCGCGTGCGGAAAGACCGCCGCCGCGATATCGAGCGCCTCGCCGACCGCTTTCGGGCTGCCCGGAAGATTCACGATCAGCGTCCGATGGCGCACGCCCGCAACGGCTCGCGAAAGCATCGCGGTAGCGACGATCGGAATCGATGCGGCGCGAATCGCCTCCGCGATGCCGGGCACTTCGTAATCGAGGATCGCGAGCGTCGCCTGCGGCGTGCGATCGCGCGCGGCGAGCCCGGTTCCGCCGCTCGTCAAGATCAGATCCGCGATGCTGCGATCGCTCAAGTCGATCAGTTCGGCCTGCAGCGCGCTCGCGTCGTCGCCGATGACGACCTCGCGGACGATCTCGTAGAGATCGTGCAGCCGCTCGCGCAGGACGGGAATGCATCCGTCGGCGCGTTCGCCCGCTGCGGCGCGATCGGAGAGCACGATGAACGCGACCCTACGACGCATCGAGATCATCGTCCGCGAGCCACCGTCCGCTTTTGCCGCCGGTCTTTTCCAGCAGCCGCACCGACTCGATGACGATCCCCTTATCGACGGCCTTCGTCATATCGTAAATCGTGAGGGCCGCGATCGATGCGGCGACCAGAGCTTCCATCTCGACGCCCGTCTGCGCGGCCGTGCGCGCCGACGCTTCGATCGCGAGAACGTCGCCCTCCCAGGAAAAGCGAACCTCGACTTGGGCGAGCGGCAACGGGTGTGCGAGCGGGATCAGCGAGCCGGTCTGCTTCGCCGCCATAATGCCGGCGAGCTGAGCCGTTACGAATGCATCTCCCTTGGCGAGCGTCGCATCGCGCAATGCCTGCGCCGCCGCGTGAGGCATCCGAACGCGCGCGGCGGCGCGAGCCGTCCGCGACGCGATGGCTTTGCCTGAGACGTCGACCATGGAAACGCTGCCATCGGCAGTAATATGTGAGGGTTTCGGCACGCTCATAGGAAAACGGGCGAAGGAGATATGTCGCTGTTACCAGCTCAAGGCGCCAATTCGAGCCCAGACCCCGGGGCCCTAGCGGGATTGCTGGAGCTTTTTGGCGCGGTCGCCGACGCCGCCGCCGGCGAGCCGCCCGACGCCGGAACGCAGATCGCCTCGCTCGCCGGCGCGCTCGCCGAGCTCGACAACTTCTCGAGCCCGGAATGCGACGCGCTCTATTGGGCTGCAATCTTGCGCAATCTCGGAGCGTTGGGCAATGCGGCGCTGCGCTCGGGCGACCGCTTGCCGGAGCGCGAGGCCATGACGGCACGCTGGGATATTCCGGCGCAGGGCGCCCGCCTCATCGAAACCATCGGCGTGCTCCCGGATCGAACCGCCGATTTCGTTCGCTGGCAAGCCGAATGTTGGGACGGCACCGGGTTCCCAGATCAGCTGCGGTGGCTCGGAATACCGGCGGCCGCGCAAACCTTGCACGTCGCGATCGCGTACGCGACCTCGCGCAACGAGCCGGAAGAGACGCTCGCGGCGATGGTCGCATCGAGCGGCCGGGGGTTCTCGCCCGAACGGGCGCGCGTTTTCGTGCGCTGGTTTCACACCTACGGCGGTGAGATCGCGCCGCGGCCGGCGCCGGCCGATTCGTTGCGCCGCGATGCAATGAAGGAGCGTCGCACGTTCGAACTGCTCGCCGATCGCGTGGACGAACACAACGGCACGCCGAATCGCTGGCGGCGCGTGGGCGCTCTCGCCGTCGCCGTGGCCGGCGCGCTCGCGCAGCCGGCCGAGAACGCGAACGGAACGGTGGAACCGATGGCCATGCTCTTCGGCATCGGTGAAATCGCCGAGCAGGGAAGCGATGCGCGCCGTTTCGACCCGCTGGCACGGCTCGGGATCGCGCCGCGCGCCGCGAACGCCGTCGCCGCCGCCGAAGTGATCGCCGGATCGCCGTTACTGCATGCCCTCGCACCGCAACTGCGCGCGATCGGAGAATGGTACGATGGCACGGGCCGTCCCGACGCACTGCGACACGAGGCGATTCCGGTAACCGCCCAGATAGTAGCCGCGTGCATCGCGTACGACGAACTCGCCGAACGCGCGCGCAGCCGTGCCGGAAGCGCCAAACAATCGCCGATCGAAGCGCTGGAGACCGCGGCCGGCACGCAGTTCGACCCGGTCGTGATTCGCGCGCTCGCGAAGTGCGTGCGGGTGCGCGCGTGATCGAACTTCACGAACGCACGCGACGCATCACCGCGTCGCGGCTGCACGAGTTGCTCGAGCGCTTCGACTGCCGCAGCCTCGTCGACCCGTTCATGGGCGTGCCGACGCATCTGAATTATCTCAAGCGCCACGACGTCGCCGTGCACGGCGGAGATTTGGTCGAATGGTTCGTCCGCGCGGGCGAGGGTCTCATCGCCAACGATTTCACGATCCTACGCGATAGTGAGGTCGCCGAGATCGTCGAGATGCTGCCCGGGCGCATCTACTCGGTCGACATGTTCAAGGCTTGGGAAGGCGTCTTCTTCACCGAGGAACAGTGTATCTATCTGGGCGTCTGGCAAGATAACGTTCGCAACTTGCGCAGCGACGGACAGACGGGGCTTGCGATTCTCGGGTTGTGGTTCGTCCTCTGCTACTGGCTGCAAAAGGCGCAATATCCCGACGATATGGCAGACGTTCCGCCGAGCGAACTCGCTTGGTCGTACATTCGCCAGACGGAAAAGTGGGTAACGAGCAATCGCCAGCGCAACACCGTGCGCCAAGCCGACGTCTTAAGCACGATCGCCGCGCAGAGGGCCGACGCACTCTTCCTTTCGCCACCCGCACGCAATGCGTTTCGCAGCGCCGACGCACGCATTTGGATGTGGGAAGCCTGGTGGCAGGGTAACCCGTACTTCAACATCGAGCACACGTACCGCGATTCGCTTTTCGGCCGCAGCAGCGCCGATGAGGCCGCATACGCGCGCGCGCTCACGAGCGTTCTGGCAAGTGCCAACGACTACCGGGTCGTCATCATCCAAACCAACGAAAAGCGGCTCGCCGAAATGGAGCCGCAATTACGTACCGCGGGCCGGAAGATCGAGATCGTCGCCCCGGACCCGCAGGAAATGTACGCGATCGGTACGCTTTAAGCGAGCTTGAACGCGACCGTTTCGTGCCGCTCGCGATGGTTGGTCCAAAACCGCTCGCCGTCGAAGGCGAGTGCCCGAGCGGCAAAACCGATTCGCGCGACGTCCTTGATTTTTGGAGCGCCGTTACGCGCGTCGACGTGCGTGAGAAAGTATTCGTTCGACTCTTCGTCATCGGTCGTTACCAGGTAAAAGCAGCCGTCGACGACGACCTGTCCGCAGATGCCGCGCGGAACGTCGATGACGGTGCCGACTTCGCCACGATCGCCTAACGAGATCACTTTCTTGTTGTACCACTGGCTCACGTAGAGGCGATCGCCGTCGTAACCGAGTTGCGAACCGGTATCGTCGGGACAATCGATCGCATCGTCATCGCGAAAGCCGTGACCGGGAACGAAGCGGCGGATCACGCGACGATCGTCGGCGCCTTCGCTCAAGAGCACGCGCAGTTCGTCGCCCACGACCGTCGCGCCGTAGGGCAGTCCGGGCGCCGCGGCCTCTTCGCGCACGGTCCAATGCGTCGTGTCGATCGCGTAGAGCCGGCTCGTTCCGAGCGACCCCATCCAGAGCGACTGACCGTCGTACGCTAACGCTTGGGGACGCGGCGCCGGCGACGGCAGGCGCAAGAGTTCGATAATATCGTTCATGATGCGGCGCCGCTTCCTAGCGCGCGGGCGATGCGTTGGCGGCGAAACGCATCCAGATGAAGCACAACACCGCGAGAATGACGTACATGATGGTGTGTTTCATGTGCGGATGCCCGTTGAGGCCGATCGCCGGGAAAAACGACGCGATGCCGGTGGCCGTCAAAATAGCGAGGATGACGAAGAGAATCGCGAGACCGAGAGCGAGATTTTTCAATGGATAACCCCCATACGTGCGAGGACGAAGCAAAGCGCGCCGAACAGGACGCAATACCAGCCGAACGGGCGCAGATCGTTCGAGCGAAAATACCGGGTAAGGAACGCGACCGAGAAGTACGCCGCGATGCCGGCGACGACGCCGCCTACGATAGCTTGGACCAACACGACGTGCGCGCCTGGTCCGAACAACTCGGGGATCTTCAGTAGCGAGGCCGCGAGAATCACCGGGGTGGCCAGCAGGAACGAGTATTTCGCCGCATCTTCGTGGTCGAGATCGATAAGCAAGCCGCCCACGATCGACGCACCGGATCGCGAGATGCCGGGAAAGAGCGCGAGCGATTGCGCGAAGCCAACGAAGACGCTCTGGGGCCACGAAATCTGCTCCAGGCGCTTGTACGACCGCTCGCTGTTTGCATGCTGGCGTTTTCGCAGCGCCTCACCGAAGAACATGATGACGCCGTTGACGATCAGGAAGATCGCGGCGGGCATAACGGTCGCGAAGAGCCCCTGTACCTTCTCCTGGAAGAGCAGCCCGAGCAATCCAACCGGGATCGTCGCGATGACGAGCAGCCAGCCGATTCGCTCGTCGCGATCGTTGCTGAGTTTGCCACGCACCACGCTGCGAATCACGGCTCCAACGAGTGCCACCCAGTCGCGCCAGTAAAAGAGGACGAGCGCGATGGCCGTGCCCAGATGGAGCACCACGACGAATGCTAGAAACGTTGGGTCGGCCCGATCGATGTTGTTCCAATGCAAGAGCGCCGGAACGAGAATCGTGTGCCCGAGGCTACTGACGGGGAAGAGTTCGCTCACCCCTTGGAGGAGCGCGAGTAGTAGGGCTTGGGCAAAAGTCACGCACCGAGGTTACGGCGCCGGAAGGATTGCTCCTTGGAGCGGCCTAAGGCGACGAGTGTGGATTCGCAGTACGGTCACAAGCGCGAATTCGAGCGCGTCGGCGATACGCTGTTGGTTTCGTACAGCATCTCCGAAGAGTTTGCGCCCGAGTTTACAGAAACGTACGACATCGCTCTGGGCGGCATGGCCATGATCACCAATGCCGAGTTACTCAGAGACGCGCCCATCGAGGTTCAGCTCGAACTGCGGGGCGACACGCGTCCCGTCATACGCGTGCACGGTATGGTTCGCTGGTCGCGCTTCGACCCGCTCCTCCAACGCTACCGCACCGGCGTTGCCTTCGTCGATGTGGACGAGCGTACGCACGGCGACTTGCTTCGCTACATCGATACGCTGCGGCTTTTGCGCGATATGGGCGTTCTTTAGAACCCACCTACCAGGCGATGAATTTCACGCTGAAGATGTAGTCGCCCGCGACCGCCCTGCAGGCGACGTATCCCGGCGCGTAGGTGGCGCCGCGCGCCATCGAAACGGCGACCGCATCGAGATCGCCGTTCCCCGTGCTGTGCGAGACGGTCGCCGCCAAAACACTCCCCTTCGAATCGAGCTTCACATCGATCGCCGCGATGCCGCCGGCGCCGGCGGCGCGTACCTGCGGCGCGATATCCGGCGGCTCCGGCGGCACCAGCACTGCGGGAGAGGCCTCGGGGCGCGGGCAGCCGGCGGCGGGGCTCGGCACGGCCGAGGGCGGCGCCGATGGTGCCGGCCGTGACGGGCGCGCGCCGCCTGACTTCGGACCGTTGCCCGCAGATCCCGAGGACGCGCCTTTCCCCGGAGCGGCCGAGAGCACCGGGTGCGGACGAACCTTCTGCGTGGAACGCTTTGCGGGCGGCGGCGCAGAGATCGGGTGCGGCGTGGGGCGAAGCCGAGCGATTGCGCGCGGAGTGGCCCGCACGATCGTCACGACCGTTCGTTCGACCGAGACGGCCTCGGGCCGGTCGTTGCGCGGATTGAGCGTGAATCGCAAGAAATACGCGACGACCAGATGGACGAGCAGCGAGATCGCAAACGCGATCAGCAGCACGCGGCGCATTCGCGTCATTTGCATGGCCCATCACAGCTTACAAAAAACAAAAGACGCCCCCTTCCGGGAGCGTCTCGTGCCGGGCTCGCGCTAGCCCTTAATTGCTGGGGTCGAATTGGGCGCGGAAGAGATAGTCTCCGGAGGTCGGCTGGCAATTCACGATCTTCGGCGCGTACGTCGATTGGCGTGCGGCGGAGAGCGCGGATTGATCGATCGCCAAATTGTTCGAACTTTGGTAGACCGTTGCGTTTTGCAGCGAGCCGCTCGGGCCGACTGCAACTTTAACGAGCACCGTCACCGTTCCGAGACCGAGCGATCGCGCGCTGTCGGGATACTCAGGCGGGACTTCGTTGGTCACCGTCGCGTCTTGAAACGGTACTTTGCACGCGGGCTTCGCCGTCACGACCGGTTGCGGCACCGGAGTTGCCGGCGGATTCGTACCTTGACCGTTCGGAACGCCGTTCTGCGAACCGACCGGCGGGGGAACGTACTTGGGCTGGCTGTTTGCCGACGATGAGTTCTTGCTCGTCGTCTTCGGCACGTTGAGCTTGAGCTTGGGGGGCGCCTTCTGCTGCTGGTGCGGCGGCGGCGTCGCCTGAGGCGGCGGCGTCGGCGTCGGCGGCGGCGTCGGCGATGGCGGCGGGGGCGTCGGGACCTTCACCTTGATCTTCTTCGTGACCGAGACTTTCTCGGTCGTATTGTCTTCGTGGCTCTTCTGCAAATTCGGAAGAAACGGTGCCACGATGAAGTGGATCGCGAGCGAGATCAAAAATGCCCAGCCGAGGAAATTGCGGACCCGTTCGCCCGTCGTTAGATAGGGCGAGTCGTTCTTATTTTCTGCCATCGTTTAGGTCTTGCTTCCCTCGATTTTGTTCGCCAAGCCGAAGTCGATGAGGTCCGTTGACTTCGCCGCGTCCATCACCTGAAGAACCGTGCCGTAGTTGGCGGCCGGATCGGCTTTAATGATGACGCTCCTAAACTTATGGCCGGTATTATCCTGAAGCGATTGGAACGTGTCCTTCGCCTGTTGGATAGTTACCAACGTCGAGCCAATTTGAATGTTGTCCTTGGCATCGATGATCACGACGATCTGCGACGGCTGAACCTTCTCGCGGTTATATGCCAGCGGAAGTTTCGGCTCTTTCGTAACTGAGGCAAGGATGATGAAGATGATCAGCAGGACCAGCAGCACGTCCGTGAAGGGCGTGATATTGATGGTCGACATGACCTCTTCTTCGCCTTGACCGGTTGAAACGGCCACGAGTTACTGAACCTCCACCTTATGACGTGACGAACCCGACATCGTCGAGCCCGGCTTGTTTCGCAGCATCGAGGACCCGAATGATGATTCCGTACGGCGCCTTCGCATCGGCAACGATAGAAACGTGCTTATTGCCTTTTTTGGCCTTCGCTTGAGCCATGACGCTATACACGCTCTGCTGATCGGCCACCACGCCATCGACCAGAATCTTGCCGCGATTGTTGACGTCGACCTCGATGTCGGTCTTGTTCTTCGGCTGAATGGTATTCGGGTTGTTATTGTTGTTCGGCAGCTCTTTTTCGAATCCGGGCGGCGTTTGAATCGCTGCGAGGATGATGAAGATAATGAGCAATACCAGCAACACGTCGGTGAACGGCGTGATGTTGATCTCTGCCATGACCTCTTGGTCTTGCTGCGACGACAGGAGACTCACGGACTTCTCCTACTGCTGCTTTACTTCGCAGCCGGTGCAGAAGCTGCTTTGGTACCGACGGGCTGATAGAGCTCGGTCGGAATCGGCGCGCCCGTGTTGTGGAAGTGCAGCATCTCGGCGAGTTGATTCGCCGCAACGATCATCTCTTGGTTGTACGCTTTGATGCGCGTCTTGAAATAGTTGAAGAAAATAACCGAAACGATGGCGACGATCAGGCCGGCGAAGGTCGTGATCAACGCTTCCGAAACGCCCGCGGCCACGACGGCCGGAGACGAGTTGCCCTTGAGGGCGATATCGTTGAAGGCCTTGATAATACCGAGCACGGTACCGGAGAGCCCGACGAACGGGGCGATAACCGCGATCGTACCGATAACGCCGAGGTTGCGCTCGAGGGCGTTGAGATGCTCCATAAGAGCGATCGAGAGCGCGTCGGTGATGTCGGCGCGATTCTTCTCACCACGAAGAAGACCGAACTCGAGGATCCGCGGCAGCATGCCTTTGTTTTGACGGCAAACCTTGATGGCGCCGTCCACGTCGTCGGCAGCGATGCGTTGACCGAGCTGGCGAAGGAGGCCCTTCGTGTCGCCATGTTGCGTTGAGAAGAACACGAGGCGCTCGATCACGATCGCGATTGCGACGATCGAGCAGATGAGCAAGAGGTACATGGCAAAGCCGCCCTTGTCCATCAGTGAAATGAAACCGCTGAAAACTCCCACTATTCTTTCGACCCCTCCCGTTGACGGGAACGCTGTGCATTAGCTTGGTTGGACAGTAAGAAACTATGGGGGGAAGCCCCCCGTCCCGTGAAGGCCGTCTTTTGGCCCACCTCCACGGAAAGTCCTGGTAGAAAATCGTGCGGGTTTCTATCCAGTTTGAACGTGTTCTCGATTATTTGAACGTGTTCTTAATGAAGTTCTCGATGTTGAGTGCGAGCGCCGTGCTCCCCGCCGCCTTTGCAAGCGAATCCGCCTTGTTGAGCGTCGTCATAGCCTGGGCCTTGAGATTCGCGTCTTTGTTGCCGCCGGTGATGTATTGACCGGCGAGTGCGACCCCTTCCGCAAAATTCACTTGCGGATCGTTCGGACTCAGCGCCACCGCTTTATCGGCGAGGCTCTTCATCTTTGCGTAATCGGGCTTGGTCGCCAGGCTCTCTTCAAACGCGGCGGAGGTATAGGCTGTGACTTGCACCTGGCGGTCGCTCGTCTTCTGCGCGATGCCTTCGTACAGCGTTACCGCTTGATCGTGGTTCCCGGCTTTAGCGGCGGCCTGCGCCGCGGCTAGCTCGGAGTTGCCCTCCATCCGGTCGGCGATCGTTGACGTTGGATCGAGCCGCTTGATCTCGGCGGCGGTGGCCTTGGCGGCGGTCTGATCGTTGTTATCAACGTACGCGGTCAGCAGCGCCGCATCGAGATTGACTTTCGCTTTCGTGTCGGTCTTGCGATCGGCGAATGCGAGGTCGCGAGCCTTCTTTAAATCGGCTACCGCTGCCGGATAGTTTTTGCCGGCAAGTTCGGCCGACCCCAGGGCGTAGTACGAGTTGGCGCTGGCCTCGAGGGCCGCAGCCGACTTCGCATAGGCGAGCGCTTGCGCGGGGTTGCTCTGCTGCAGGGCGACCGCCGCTGCCGCGTAGGCATGCGCCGCGACGCCTTTGTATTCCGACCGGATCGAGCTGGCCTTGGCAAATGCCGCCGCCGACGAAGCATAGTCGTTGAGGAAGTATTCGGCGGTGCCCAGTTCCTGAGCGGCGATGGCGTCGCTTGGATTGGTTGCCAGGTACGACGTCGCTTGCGCCTTCGCTCCCGCATAGTTGCCGGCGCGAATCATCCGCGCGATCTGCACCGTCGGGCCCGAGCCCGACGAGCCGCTATCGCTCGACGCGACCGATTTTCCCTTAAAGCGCAGCGTAAAGTCGTAAAACGCCGTCACTTTCGCCTTGCCGCGGGTACCCACGCGGTACGTCGAATGGCTTGCAATATCCATCGCGGCGGCGTTATCGCCCGAATTGGTGGAATGCAGCACGCGGATCACCTTGTGGCTGCCGTCGGCGTTGACCTGGACCTGAACGACTACGGTGCCCGAGCCGGCGATGCCGTGCGAGGTGCTCCCGGTGCTAAGCAACTTCGGCGGCGTGTACTGGTTGGCGTACTGCGCCGAAGCCGGCACGGCGAGCGCGGCGGCGAAAGCGAACGCGCTGGCCGCGGCGGCCAATCGTGTGACGTGATTCATCGTGTAATTGCTACCTCTTGCGGTGGTTCTTTTTTTAGGAAAAAAGAAGGCGGTAACCGGACGGTTCGAGCGCCTCGGTTGTACCACCGATAAACGTACTTGAAACGGGATTAGTCCCGTTCGCGGCAGCAGCGGGGAGTTACTTGTTTTGGTTAGACGGCAAGCGAGGCGACCGGAAGCCGCCGTCCGACCGCTTGGGCGATCGCCGGAAGGTCGGCCATCAGCGTCCCGAATTCCTGGAAGGTCAGCGATTGAGGCCCGTCCGAGGCGGCGTTCGCGGGATCCGGATGGACTTCCACCACCAGCCCGTCGGCGCCGGCCGCAACGGCGGCGAGCGCCATGGGCGCCACCAGACGCGCGATGCCGGTTCCATGGGACGGATCGACCACCACGGGCAGATGCGTGAGTGCGCGCAGCAGCGGCACGACGGCCAAGTCTAGGACGTTGCGCGTTGCCGAGTCGAACGAGCGCACGCCGCGCTCGCACATGACGACCCGATCGTTACCCGCTAGCAGCAGATATTCGGCCGCCATGAGCCACTCGTCCACGGTCGCCGAGAGTCCGCGTTTGAGCAGCACCGGCCGCCCGCTCTCGCCCACTTCGCGAAGCAAGCTGAAGTTTTGCATGTTGCGCGCGCCGATCTGCAGCATGTCGGCATAGCCCGCCACCAGCTCGACGTCGCGCGGATCGAGCACCTCGGTGACCACCGCTAGCCCGTTGCGATCGGCGGCGGCGCGCATCAACGCGAGTCCGTCTTTGCCGAGCCCCTGGAATGCGTACGGCGACGTACGGGGTTTGAACGCGCCGCCACGCAACACGTTCGCACCGAGCGCGGCGACCGCTTTGGCGGTCGCTTCGATCTGTTCGAAGGATTCGACGCTGCACGGACCGGCGCAGATCGCAAGACGATCGCCGCCGAAGGTCGCGCCGTTGGGCAAGCGTACGCTCGAAGGCACCGCTCGCGCGTCGCGGCGAACCAGCTTATGGGCATCGGTGAGAGCGGTGAGTCGTTCCACGGTAGAGCCTATCGTAGCAGATTACGCCGGCGGGGCCTGCGACGTTCGCGGCCGCCGCGCGGCGTCGCCGAGGGTCCGAAGTGCCGAGAGTTCACGCGGCAGCAGCGGGCGTGTGTCGCCGGGAGCGAGATCGCCGAGTTTGATCGGCCCGAAGTGCAGGCGGGTCAGCGAGATCACCTCGTGACCCACGGCTTCGAACATGCGCCGCACCTGACGGTTCTTGCCCTCGTGCACGGTGATATCGACGACCGAGGTCTCGCGCCGGGCCGCAACCACGCGCAAGAGCGCGCCGGCGGCTCGCGAGTCGTCGAGGAGCACGCCGCTCTGAAGTCGCGCCACCTCGTCGGGAAGCAAACGTCCTTGAATGATCGCCCGGTACAGCTTCTCGACGCCGAAGCGCGGATGGGTCAAGACGTTGGCGAGTTCGCCGTCGTTGGTGAGCAACAGCACGCCGCCCGTATCGTAATCGAGTCTACCAACCGGAACGACTCGCGGGACGCCCTTAGGAATGAGATCGGCGACGGTGCGGCGTCCCTGCGGATCGTACATCGTCGTCATCACGCCGAACGGCTTGTTGAGCACCAAATACGTGGCCTCGGTTTGCAGTGCCACGGGCGTGCCGCTCACGTCGACGCGATCCTCAGGTCCGACGCTCGTGCCGAGTTCGCGAACGATCTTCCCGTTGACGCGCACCTTCCCGCGGGCGATCAATTCCTCAGCCGCACGCCGCGACGCGACGCCCGCATGCGCCAGAAATTTCTGAAGACGAATCTTATCGTTTGCCGGCATAATTCAAATCACAAAAAAACAAAAGAGCGCGCGCCTGGTGCCATTGTCATGCGGAGCTTGTCGAAGCATTGGGTGTTTGGCGCGGCGTCCTTCGACAAGCTCAGGATGACAACAGGGGCGTCGTTGCCATTTGTCATGCTGAGCTTGTCGAAGTATGAGGTTGTCGAAACATTGGGGTGTTTGGCGCGGCGTCCTTCGACAAGCTCAGGATGACAACAGGGGGGTCGCTGCTGCCATTTTGTCATGCTGAGCTTGTCGAAGTACGAGGTTGTCGAAACATTGGGGTGTTCGGCGCGGCGTCCTTCGACAAGCTCAGGATGACAAGAGGGGCTGTTGTTGTGGCCATTGTCATGCGGAGCTTGTCGACGTATGAGGTTGTCGAAGCATTGGGGTGTTCGGCGCGGCGTCCTTCGACAAGCTCAGGATGACAAGAGGGGGCTGTTGTTGTGGCCATTGTCATGCGGAGCTTGTCGACGTATGAGGTTGTCGAGCATTGGGGTGTTTGGCGCGGCGTCCTTCGACAAGCTCAGGATGACAAGAGGGGCGTCGTTGCCATTTGTCATGCTGAGCTTGTCGAAGCATGAGCTTGTCGAAGCATGAGCGCTTTGTTGCGTTCGGGTTATCGTTTGTTGTTGTCGTCGTAGCCGCGTGACATCGAGAGCGCTTCTTTGGTGACCGACTGCAGGAACTCGTCGTTCGTGCGCGTCTGGGCCATCTTGTCGAGGATGATCTCGGTGATGTCGCCGGTGTTGAGAACGCTCGTGGCGCGACGCAGCATCCAGATCTTGCGCATCTCGATCTCGCTGAGCAACAGCTCTTCGTGACGCGTGCCCGAGCGCTTGATGTCCACGGCCGGGAATACGCGCGACTCGGCGAGCTTACGCGTGAGATTGAGTTCCATGTTGCCGGTGCCTTTGAACTCTTCGAAGATGATGTCGTCCATCTTGGAGCCGGTCTCGATGAGCGCCGTGGCGATGATCGTGAGCGAGCCGCCTTCTTCGATCTTGCGGGCCGCGCCGAAGAACCGTTTCGGCTTATGAAGCGAGGCCGTGTCGAGGCCGCCCGAAAGCGTACGCCCCGAATTTGGAATCACTTGATTGTACGCACGAGCCAAACGCGTGATCGAGTCGAGCAGGATCACGACGTCCTTGCCATGTTCGACGAGTCGCTTCGCGCGTTCCATCGCTAGCTCCGAGACCGCCGTGTGATTCTCGGGATGCTCGTCAAAGGTCGAGGCGACGACTTCGCCGTCGATCGTGCGCTGCATGTCGGTGACTTCTTCGGGCCGCTCGTCGACGAGCAGCGCGATGATGTGTGCTTCGGGATGGTTGATCGAAATCGCATTCGCGATATTCTTGAGCAGCGTCGTCTTGCCGGCTTTCGGCGGCGCGACGATCAGCGCGCGCTGGCCCTTACCGATGGGGCAAAAGAGATCGATGAGGCGCGTCGAGAGCTGCGTGGAACGCACTTCGAGCTTGAAGCGCTCCTGCGGATAGATCGGCGTTCCTTTTTCAAAGAAGCTACGACCCTTGATCGCCTCGGGATCGTATCCGTTGATCTGATCGACCCGAATGAGGCCGTAGTATTTTTCGCTCTCTTTGGGGCGGCGAACTTGCCCCTCGACCAGATCGCCGCGCCGCAGTTCGAAGCGGCGGATCTGCGATTGGCTGACGTAGATGTCGTCGTCGCCGATCACGTAGCCGTCGCGGCGCAAGAAGCCGTAGCCTTCGGGGAGGATGTCGAGCACGCCGTTGGCGATCTCGAGGCCCGAGCGCGCCGACTGCACCTCGAGGATCCGCGGAATCAGCTCATCCTTCTTCAGTTTGAGCGGCGTCGGGATCTCGAACTCTTTGGCGAGCTCGTTAAGCTCCGCTTTGGTTTTTTCGCCGAGCTGCGCCGCCGTCAACATCGGCGGACCGGCGGCCTCTGCCTGCGGGAACTGCTCGTTGTGATGCTGTTGCGGGTTCGGAAAATTGCGATGCCGGCGTGAGCGGCGACGGCGGCCACCGCCACCGTTGGGGCCATTGTTGGGACGATTATCGAGTTGCAGCTGACTGTCTCTCTCGTAGAGTCGCGTACGTCAGGTTATGCAAAACGTACCGGCGGGGCTGCCTGTAGTTTATGTGAGACGTAGGCGTTTGGGGATGTCATGCGTCGCGGAAGTCTTTTGGAAAGACTGCCTTCGCGACGAACAAACTATAACACAGGCACGGTGGCGGCATCAAGGCTCACGGCGATAACGATCGTGGGCCGCTCACGAACGGGCTCTCGGCCTCGTAGAAGCGTCGGAGCCGCTCGGCCGCCTTGGTCAGGCCGATACGGGCGCTAACGCCGACGGCTCCCGGCAGGCGCGGCCCGCGCGCGATCCAGAGGCTCCCATCTTCCAACAGATCGACTCCGTCGCATCCCCGGTCGATTGCCAGCGCTTCGCAAAGCCGGCCCGGCCCCCGGCACAGATCGCGGACTCGCGCCGTTCGGCGTCGCGTTTCCATCAAACGTAGGCCTTCGAGCGGTTCGAGCGCGCGCAAGAGCACCGCGGCGCCGACCCCTTCAGCCTCGCTCGTGACGTTCAAACAAAACGACGTTCCATAGATGCGGTAGACGTAGGCCCGGAACGGGAGACCGAACATCGTCGCGTTGCGTGCCGTTTTCCCGCGGTAGGTATGCGATGCCGGGTCGAGCGGGGTGTAGGCTTCGGCTTCGACGATGCGCCCAGCCGCGCGCCCGTCCGGGCAGTCTCGGACGAGCACGCAGCCGATGAGCGCTTTGGCGAGTCGCATCGTTCCGATGGGAAGCTCGCCGGGTGCGATCCGTTGCAGCTTAGGCTGCGACGTGCATCGCCACTTCTGCGCGCGCTCGGGCCGTCAGATCGCCGGTCCCAGCGCCGTCGACGACCGAATAGTCGCGAAATTGATTGAGCGTGCAGCCCAAACGAACGTAGGCGAGCGAGAGGGCTTGGGGCAGCTCGCGACGCTCGCGCAGATCGGTCGCGAGATGCGCGTCGTCCACGGCGATCTCGATTGCGGCAACCCCGCGTTCGCGCAGATGCGCGGCAACCGCCGTAAGTGCGGCGTACCCGACCTCTCGATCCAAAAGTGCCGGAAAGCGCGTGACCCGAAACGGGACGCGAACGAGCCGCTCGCCTCGGCCGCCCTTCAGCCGGGCGTAGGCTACACCGTAGCCGCCCGGGTCGGCTGCGAAGCCGACCGCGGCCTGAACCTTGGAGTACGTCTTCTGCTGTGCCATGCTTCCCACGTACCCATCATAGATCGAACATATGTTCGATGTCAACTCCCGACGGCTTCGGGCTCCTTCGAGTGGAGGCGGGCGTAGAGTTCCTCGACCCGTTGCGCCTGCTCGTCGATGCCGAACCGGGCCGCCGAGCTGCGGGCCATGGCGCTAATGGAGCGGTCGGGCTCGAACGGAATCGCCGCGAGCGCCGCAGCGAATCCCGCCGCATCGGGGGTCACGACCCAGCCCGCCGCGCCCAGGACGTCCCGGCTCTGCGGCGCGTCGGCCGCGATGACGAGCGCCCCGGCGGCCAGCGCCTCCGCGAGAACCAGCCCTTGAGTCTCCGAAACGCTCGGGAAGACGAACGCATCGGCGCTCGCATAGAGATCTGGAAGGTGGCTGCGCTGCACGCCCCCGACGAAGCGAACGCGATCGACAATTCCCAGCTCTCGGACCCGTTCCTCGAATGCCGCGCGATCGGGTCCGTCGCCGGCGAGAATTAAACGCAGCGTCGGATCCGCGCAGAGCGCAACGGCCTCGAAGAGCAGATCGACGTTTTTTTCGCGCGCCAGCCGCGATACGAACAGCACGAGTCGCTCGCCCGGGCCGACGCCCAATTCCCGCCGCAGTTCCTCGCGCCGCACGCCGCCGCCGAAGAGTCGCAGGTCGATGCCGCTGGGAACGACCTCGACGTGGCGCACCACTCCCAATTCGAGCAACCGCTCGCGCATCGCGGGCGTCGGCACGATAACCGCGGCGGCGTGGTTTGCAAAGTTGCGCGTCAGTTGCGTTGCGGCGTAACGCGTGAGATTAAGATCGAACGGCAGATAGTGCGCGTACTCTTCCAACCGCGTGTGATACGTATAGACGAACGGTATGCCGTAGCGACGCGCGTAGCGCAAGCCCATCCAGCCCGTTACGAACGGCGAATGTGCGTGAATGATGTCGAGGTGTTTGATGATGCCGATACGATTGCGCCGGCTCACGAGCGGAATGGTGAGACGGTACGGCGCCGACGTCGGCAAAGGGAGCGACGGCATCCGGAAAACCGGCCCGTCGGATTCGACGTAGCCGGGCGAGCTGGGCGCGAAGCAGTACACGTCGTGGCCGTGCGCGCGCAAGCCTTCGGCTAGCCCGTCAATCGATGCGACGATCCCGTTGACGACCGGACGATATACTTCCGTAAAAAAACCAACGCGCATGCTTGAAGCGACTTGTTTTCACTGTGCCTGAGGCGGCGCCTGCGAGCCGCTCCCTTGCTGCACGAGGAAGCCCCCCTGCCGAAAGGTATGACCTGCGTAAAAGTGCTACTTTTGGTGTATTCCGCTTTCGCAGGCAGCGTGATATAGTGCCCGAGTCAGTTGATTAGCGGCATGACTGCCAAGCAAGCAGCCTAGCCGCGTGAACCGTGACCGGTTCGTGACGTTTCCACAACGGATCCGTCAACCAATAGACCGCCTCTAAAGATAGCCGTTCCGCCCACTGCTTGAAGGTGCTTTGTAAAGTCGCCTTAGCCCGGTCGTCACGTCTATCCTCAGGAAAGGAGTTGGCTTGATAGGACGCGGCCCTTCAAAGACGAGCAATCTACTTGCCGTCAGCGTTCTCACTATCGGATTGGTAACGGCCGGGTTTGCCACGCACCCCTCGTCCGCCCTCGCGGCGGCGTTGGCCGTGCGTCCCATCCAGCACGTGATCTCGTTCGAATCGGACGGATCGCTCACGCAGCACGTTACCACCGCGACGACCGTCGCGGCATTCCTTCGCGAACGCGGCATAACGGTAAATCCGAAAGACTACGTTCACCCCGGCGCCGAGCAGCCGCTTACGGATAATCTGGTGATCGATTATCAAGCCGCCGTGCCGGTGCATTTAATTACCGCCAAAGGCAAAACGACCGTAACGAGCACCGCCGGCGACGTCGGCGCGTTACTCGAAGAACAACACATCGACCTGGGAAAGTACGACGAAGTTCACCCGTCGCTCGCCGATCGCATCGTTCCGAATTCGACGATCCGCGTGGTTCGCGTTTCCAAATGGGTCGCCAACGAAAAACATAGCATCGCCATGAAAACGATCCGCAAGATCAGTTTCACGCTGCCCCCCGGTAAAACGAAAGTCGTATCGTCGGGGCGGCCGGGAATGCGCGAGATGATGGTACGCTACACGCAGCGCAACGGGCGCCTGCGTAAGCAAATCGTCGCATCGCACATCCTGCGCAAACCCAAAGATCGCGTTATCGAACAAGGCATCGGCGAGTGGGCCGCATTCGCGGAATTCGCGAAGCGCGGACTCCAAAAAACGTCGTATATCGCTTCGAACGCCGTCAGTATGGTAGCGACGGCATACACCGCCGGATGCGCCGGCTGCAGTGGATGGACGGCCACCGGCGAGCGCGCCGGGCACGGCATCGTCGCGGTAGACCCGCGCGTTATCCCGCTGGGAACCAAGCTCTACATTCCGGGATACGGCCCCGCTATTGCGGGCGATACGGGCGGCGCGATTCGCGGCGACCGCATCGATCTCGGATTCAACTCACTCTCCGACGCGCTGCGTTTCGGACGCCGAACCGTCAAGGTGTACGAACTGCAATGAGAGCGGAGCGCGCTTAATTCCTCACCCGCGAGAACTGCTGGGGCGTTACGATCTTCGGCCGAAGAAACGCCTCGGACAGAACTTCTTAATGGACGGCGGCGCGGCGGCCCGTATCGCGCGCCTAACGATCGAGAATCCTTCGGATACACCGGAGGATTTTCGCGTTCTTGAAATCGGCGCCGGAACCGGAGCGCTCACGTTAGCACTCCACGCGCTGCATGCCGATCTCACCGTCATCGAGATCGATGCGGACATGGTGCGAATCCTTCGCGAGCGCGAAGATTTACGCGACGTTCCGGTCGAGCACGCCGATGCCATGACCTTCGACTACGCACGCTTCGCAGCCGGCAGGCCGTGGCGCGTCGCGGGCAACCTGCCGTACAACGTCGCCACGCCGCTCGTCTTGAATTTCGTCGAGATGGACGGCGGCCCGCAAACGATCGTTGCGATGATCCAAAAAGACGTCGCCGATCGCCTCATTGCCAAACCCGGAACGCCCGCTTACGGAAGCTTGAGCGTCGCCGCCCAGTATCTCATGCGAATCGAACGCGCTTTCACGCTCGGCCCGGGCGTTTTTTATCCGCGTCCCAAAGTGGATTCGACGGTCGTGCGCCTCACGCGACTGGCACGGCCCGCCGCACCCGTGCGCGATCTGACGCGCTTTCGGCAGGTCGTCCGCGGCGCGTTCGCGTACCGGCGCAAAACGCTCGCCAATAGTTTGGCCCTGGCGCTCGGTGTGCGGCGCGTCGACGTCGCCGACGCACTCGAACGGATCGGGCTCGATACGGAGATCCGTGGAGAACAGCTCAGCATCGCCGACTTCGCTCGCCTCACCGACGCACTCGTTCCCTAACGGGTTTCGCTGGGGATCCAGCATCTTGGCCGCGATCGGCCTGCTCGTGCTGCTCGTTATCGTTGCCCTCGTCGGTACCGGCTGGTACGTTGCCGGTCTCTGCATGCACGCGGGGTCGGGCCTTCCGGCCTGCATCGGACAGGTACGTCACCAACTGATCGCAACCCAGAGCGGCGCCGCCTTCCAACTCGTCTTTCAAGGCATACTCGATGCGGTCGCCGCGTTCTATCTCTTGCTGGTGCTGCCGGCGATAGCGCGCGAACCCCTGACACGCCTTGGGTTCCGCCCGCTGCGCGCGCGCGATCTCGGTATCGCGGTCGTCGGAGCGCTGGTGATGGTCGTCATCGTCAACGGCCTCGGCACGCTCCTGCAAACGCTCTTTCATTCGAAAGAACAGGAGATGGCGGTCAAGCTGCTGCTCCTCCTTAAGAGCCCCGAGAACAAATTGATCGCGGCCATCCTCGCTATCGTCGTCGCACCGATCGCCGAAGAACTCGCGTTTCGCGTCTTCGTTTTCAACTTTGCGCTGCGCCGGTGGAGTTTTTGGACGGCCGCCATCGTGAGCGGCGTACTCTTCGGCTTCGCGCACACCGACCAGTTCGCACTCGCCGGTCTCGCGACGACGATTCCGCTCGCCATCGGCGGGATCGTGCTTTGCCGCGTCTACTTCACCTCGGGCAACGCCATGTCGTCGATGATCACGCACGGTCTCTTCAACGCCGTTTCCGTTGTGGGGCTGTTTTTGGCACCGAATATCGTCGGGAAGTAATGCTGCGCATCGGGGTCGACGCGATCAACCTGATCGCCGATCGCCGCGGCATGGGCCGGTACGCGCGCGCCATCCTGCGCGACCTCGCGGCACGCGAAGACGTGGAGACGACGCTGCTGTTTCGCGAACGCGAGCAGGAACAACCGCTCCGCGATGAATTTTCTCTCGAAACGGCGAGTGTAAGAGACGCAGACTCCCGACGCTTCGATGCGATTTGGTATCCGTGGAACGGCATACGTTTCGAGCCGGCTGCGCCGAAACTCGTAACGATCCACGACGCCTTCGCTTTCACCGATCCGGCTCCGGGCTTCATCGCCCGTTTTCGCGAGCAGGCTCCCATCAAGCGGGCGTTTCGGGTTGCCGATGCGTTCGCGAGCGTCTCCAACTGGTCGGCCGCGCAGATCGCGCGCGCATCCGGAGTCGACGTTGCCCGCTTTACGATCGCGTCGCCCGTACCGGACGCATTTTGGCAGCCGGTCGAGCCCGCGTTGCCTCGCCATCCGTACGTTCTCTTCGTTGCCGGTCCCGACGAACGCAAGAACGCCGCGCTGCTCTTCGCCGCGTTCGAGCGCGCGTTTCCCGACGGCGACCTTGGCCTGCTCGTTGCCGGCAGCCTGCGCGCGTCCGACGAAGCGGCGCTGCGCGATTCGAACGTCGTGCACGAACGCGTTCGCCCGAACGACGAAGCGCTGCGCGAGTTCTACTGCGGCGCGTATGCGGTTGCGATTCCCTCGCTCGCCGAAGGCTACGGCCTCATGGCGGTCGAGGCGATGGCCTGCGGCGCGCCGGTGCTGGCCGCCGATGCGGCGGCGTTACCGGAGGCCTGCGACGGCGCCGCCGTTCTGCTGCCGCCGAACGATCGCGACGCCTGGAGCGCCGCGCTGCGTACGATTGCCGAAGACGACGCGCTGCGTCGCGATCTGCGTGCGCGCTCGCTCGCGCGCGCGGCCCGCATCGATCGCGCCGCTCCCGCGAGTATTACGCTCGAGCTGCTGCAACGATTGCGCGCAGGCGTTCGATAAAACGCGGCGGCGAGAATTCCTCGGCGTGCGCTCGCAACCGTCTCGCCTCGTAACGCGAGGAATCGAAGCCGCGTAGAGCGTCCGCGAGCGATTGCGGCGTCGCTTCGTCGAAGTATTCGCCGGTTTCGCCTTCCACGATCGTCTCGAGCGCGCCGCCCGCACGGTAGGCGATGGTCGGCCGTCCGGAAGCCGCCGCCTCGAGCGGCACGAGTCCGAAATCTTCTTCGCCCGGTAGAATTGCCGCCCGCGCGTTGCCCAGCAGTCCGTCGAGTTTCTCGTCGCTCACGTAGCCGAGCAGACGCGCGGTCGAGGTACGTTCCGCGAGCGCGCGCAGTCGCGCTTCGTCGGGGCCCGTGCCCGCAATCAAAAGCGGAACGTTCGCTAGCCGCGAGGCTTCGATCGCAAGGTCGATGCGCTTGTACGGCAGCAGCCGCGAAGCGATCAGAAAATACTCGCCCGTACCGGCGCCGACGGTGAAGCGATCGACGTCGACGGGACACGGTAGCACCGTGGCGTCGCGATCGTAGTAGCGAGCGATCCGATCCGCAACGTTGCGGGAGTTCGCAACGAAGAGCGTCGGCCGCTGCGCGGCGCGTTTGTCCCACGCAACGAGCGATGCGACGACGGGCCGCACGAGCCGCTTCGCCCCCAGTCCGCCGACGTATCGGTCGTACGCGAACGCAAAGCGGCTCACCGTGTTGATGTAACACACGTGAACGGCATCCGGGCGCACGATCACGCCCTTCGCCCATGCGGTCGTCGAACTCACGACCGTGTCGTAGCCGGAGAGGTCGAACGCCTCGAACGCGCGCGGGTAGAACGGCGCTAAGTAGCGGAAGATGCGGTTCGCACCCGGGATGCGCGCGAGGTACGAGGTCCGCACGCGCGCCGGATCGACGAGATCGCCGGTGGCCTTCGGATCGAAGAGCGCGGTGTAGACGGGTGCGTCGGGATACGCCCGCGCGATATGCGCGAAGACGCGCTCGGCTCCGCCACGCTGATTGAGGTAGTCGTGAACGAGCGCGACCCGGTTCAGATTGAAGACGGGGCCGCGCGCGGCAATACGAAGGCGACGGTCGGCGAACCGAGATATTTGCGAGCGACCCGCTGCAGGTCGGCCGCCGAGGTCTCGCCGATCGCGGCCACGGCTCGGTTGAGATAGTCGGGCGAGCTATTCTGCATCGCGAAGACACCCGCGAGCCAGGCGCGGTCCTCGAGGGTGGTCGCGCCGTTCACGAATTGCCCTGCGGCCAGCGCCTTCATCTCATCGATGTTGCCTTGCAGCTTCGCCGCACCTAAGACGTTCACGACGGTCATCGCCGTTCCAAACGTACGCGACGGATCGCCCAGACCGCCGTCGACGTAAACGACGACGTTGGCCGGACGCTGATCGAAGTTGTAGAGCGCGCCGACGCCTTGATCCACGAACGATTTTGTGGCGACCGTCGGTAACTCCGAAACGTCGGCCAGCGTGCGCTGCAAGAACGCGGTCAACACGAGCATCGGCCCGAAGTCGGCGCTTCCAAGCGCCGGCGCCGGATACTGTGCGATCAGCCACGGTGCCGGGACGTCGCGATGCGTGACGAGTTGGCGCGAGCTTCCCCGCAATACGGCCGCGGCGATTCGTACCGGGCTCGACGAACCGGGCGGCAGCACGTCGAGCAACCGGCGGTAGTCGTCTGCGTTTACGGCAGACGCATCGCCGACGACGCTCACCACGGTGCGATCGCGCCGATAATTTGCGGCAAAAAACGTCTGCGCGGCTTGCGAGTCCTGCGCGATCAGCGTTTCGGGAATGCCGTATTCGGGCAGTCCGGCGCCGGAATTCGGAAAGAACGCGCCGTCGAGCATCTCGATTCCGACCGTAAGCGCGACGCGTTCGTTTTGCCCGATCTTCTTATCGAGTTCGGCGCGCGCGCGATCGAGCGCCGGCGCGCTAAAATCCGGTTTGGCAAGCGCGTCGCGCACGAGCGGCAGCAACGTACTCGCATATCCGCTTTTGAGTCCTTCGAGATAGAAACGCACGTCGCGTCCGTCGACGGTGTAGCCGACCGAACCGCCGTTGGCTGCAACGGCCGCGCGCAACGGCTGGCCGCCGGCGCCGACCGGCGTCTCCAAGATCGCCTCGGCAACCAGCGCGGCGAGGCCGCTCTGCTGGGGTCGCTGCCGGTCGAGACCGGCCGGGATGAAGAGTTCGGTTCCGACCAGCGGACTCTGCGCGTCGGGCTGCTCGACGATCGTCGCGTTCGCGTAGCGCGTCACGACCGGCGCCGGAACCGCGGCGGGTACCGTCGCCGCGCTCGCGCCGGTACCGAGCGCCCCGCACGCGAGCAGACCCAGCGTAACGAGCGAGCTATACTTCATTGTGAGGCTTCCTGCGAGTGCGACTGCGTCAGTTCGACCGTCGCGGGGTGCGCGAGATACGCTCGCACGACGCTCGCGACGAATCGCGGATCGAGCGATTCAACGTCGCGCACGTAGGTGCCCGATACGTCTCCCGGGGCGTACGCGGCGTCGCCTTCTACGGCGAACCAGCCGAAATTATCGGCCGCGTTGACCGGCGTCTGCACGGCGCTCAAGATGTGATATTCAAATGCTTTGCGCGCGGCGGCAAACGCGCGCGCGTCGAGCGGGCTTCGCAGCCGATCGACGGCGGCGAGCGTTTCCGCACGCAGCGCGCCGGCCTGTTTTTGGCTGCTGATCGTAACGAGCAAGACGCCGGGCTCGTGCAGCGTGATGAACTGTCCGTTCACGACCGAGTCGGGATCGATGGAGTCGGCGGCGGCGGTTACGACGCCGTTATCGGCGTTAAAGAGATAGTCGGCGACGAAGTCGAGCGCCGTTGCCGCGCGGGTCTTGGCGATGCCCGGTCCCAGCCACGCGAGACCTGCTCCGGCGATCGGTGCGGCCGCGACGGCGTCGCCGAGGTCGCGCGCGGGCGTCGAATCGAACGGGGGATCCGAGACCGGGGCGCCGCTCGCGGCGCCGGCCGGATGCCACGCGGCCGCAACGGCGGCGGGGCCGGCGTTGCCGGCAATACTCAAGACGGCATTCGCTTCGCGAAACGCGCGCTGCGCGAAGGCTTGAGTTTGAGCCAGCGTAAGTCTGCCGAGAGAGGCAACCGAATCCGGCGTCGGCGGATAGTGCGCGGGCCCGCCGGTGAAGAGCTGCGTCATCAGTAGATCGTGCACGGTGCGGTCGGCCGAGAAATGTTTTTCGGCGGCTGCGAGGGCGACGTCGCGCTGCGCGCTCTTAAAACCGTCCGCACCGATCGTCGCGCGAAAATACGCGCGCGTCATCGCGCGAACGATCGCCGCAGCCGATGCGGCGGGTACGCTCGCGCCGACTTCGACGATATCCGGATAGGCGTTGATCGAGAGGCGACCGCCAGCGAGGCGTACGGCTTCGGCAAACGACGTATCGTGCGGTGCGGGCCGCGAAGCGGCGACGGCGGTAAGAGCCAAACGCGAGAGTCCGGGGGCGGCGGAGTCGTACCCGGCACCGGGCGCGCGAAACCACAACTCGACGACGGCGTTGCCCACGGTCGCGTCGCGATGCACGACGTACGTCCCGCCGCCCGGCAGCGCGCCGTTACGCTGCGGCGAAGAAACCTCGGCGGCAGCGCCGGCGTGAAGCGGCAAAGACGCGAACAGCGATATGCCTGCGCATATCGCCGTTGCCGCGATCTTCGAATAGGTCACGCCGGTTCCGGCGAGATGTTCGGCGGAAGACGCTTGGGCTCGCGCTTGCCTTCCTCGGCCGGGACGACCGGCGCGACCTCGGTGACCGGCGCCGTTCCGGAGCCGCCGCCGCGCGTGAATTGACGTCCCTCCAGAATCGATCGAACCTCTTCGGCTTCGACCGTTTCGTATTCGAGCAGCGACGCGACCATGCGCTCGACTTTGTCCCAGTTCTCCGTGAGAATCTTGCGCCCGCGTTCGTAGCACGTTTCGATAATGCTGCGCACTTCCGCATCGATCTTCGAGGCGATCTCTTCGGAGTAGTTGCGGTCTTCGCCGAAGTCGCGGCCCAGGAAGACCTGATGATTCCCGCGACCGTATTGAATCGGTCCGAGCGAATCGGACATGCCGTACTGCGTGACCATGCGGCGCGCGAGTTCGGTCGCCTTCTCGAAATCGTTACTCGCGCCGGTCGTCACGTCTTTGTACTGAATCTCTTCGGCGAGCCTGCCGCCCATCAGCCGCATGATGATCGAGAGCAGTTCTTCTTTGGTTTGACTGTGCCGATCGTCTTCGGGCAGCGACCAGGTGATTCCGAGCGCCATACCTCGCGGAATGATCGTCACTTTATGAATCGGATCGCCCTTTTCGGAGAGCGCTCCGATGATCGCGTGGCCCGATTCGTGATACGCGGTCATCTCTTTTTCTTTTTGCGACATCACGATCGAACGGCGTTCCGGTCCCACCATCACGCGGTCGATCGCTTCGTCGCAATCGTTCATCTCGATGACCGATTTATTGCGTCGCGCCGCGAGCAGGGCCGCTTCGTTCAAGAGATTCTCGAGATCGGCGCCGGAGAATCCGGGCGTCCGTTTGGCGAGAATCTCGAGCATGACTTCCTTGCCGAGCGGTTTGTTGCGCGCGTGCACTTCCAGAATCTTCTGGCGGCCTTTGACGTCGGCGCGATCGACCACGATCTGCCGGTCAAAGCGCCCCGGACGCAGCAGCGCCGGGTCGAGCACGTCGGGCCGGTTCGTCGCGGCGATCAGGATCACGCCGGTATTCTGATCGAAGCCGTCCATCTCCACGAGCAGCTGATTGAGGGTCTGCTCGCGCTCGTCGTGTCCGCCGCCTAGGCCCGCGCCGCGTTGGCGGCCGACCGCGTCGATCTCGTCGATGAAGATGATACAGGGCGCCGATTTCTTGGCTTGGTCGAAGAGGTCGCGCACGCGCGACGCGCCGACGCCGACGAACATCTCGACGAAGTCCGATCCGGAGATCGAAAAGAACGGTACGCCGGCCTCGCCCGCGATCGCGCGCGCGAGTAAGGTTTTGCCGGAGCCCGGCGGCCCGAGGAGCAGCACGCCCTTTGGAATCCTCGCGCCGAGCGCCTGAAACTTCTTGGGATATTTCAGGAACTCGACGATCTCGCCGAGTTCTTCCTTGGCCTCGTCGACGCCGGCCACGTCTTGAAACGTTACCTTCGGACGATTTTCAGAGAGCGTCTTGGCGCGCGATCGACCGAACGAGAGCGCTTGATTCCCGCCGTTTTGCGCCTGTCGCAGGATGAAAAAGAAGAGCAGCGCGAGCACCACGAACGGCAGAATGCCGAAGAGCGTCGAGAGAATCGACGAATTGCTGGGAGATGGGAATTCGACTTTACCCTTCGCGTGGGTTCTGATCTCGTTGGCCATCGCGCTGTCGAGATTGGGAACCGACGTCGTAAAGTGCTGGCCGTTGGTCAGCGTGCCGGTCGCGTCGTGACCGACGGCGGTAATGTCCTGAATCTGCCCGCGATCCAGCTTCGTGTAGAAGGCCTTGTAGTCGAGCGCCGTCGAGTCGTTCTGCGGCACCACGATCTTCTCCACGACGAAAAAGACCACGATGCACGCGAGCACGATGAGGACGACCGACCGGAGATGCTTGCTCACGATGTTTTTATAACAACCTTATCCTCTGAAAATACGAAGGAACGGAGCTGCGCGAGGTACGGCAGATTCCGATATTTTTCTTGGTAATCCAAACCGTACCCTACGACGAAGGTGTCGGGTGCGACCAGACCCACGTACTCCAGCGGCACGTCAACGCTCCGATGGTACGGTTTGTCGAAGAGCACGCAGGCGGCGAGGCTGGCGGGATTGCGCCCACCCACTAACGACCGAAGATACTGCAGCGTGAGGCCGTTATCGACGATATCCTCAACGACGAGCACGTGTTTGGCCGTAATGTTTTCGTTGGTATCCTTTAACAAACGGACTTCGCCGCTCGAGCGGACGGCGTTGCCGTAACTGGAAACGGCGAGATACTCGACCTCGATGCTGCTCGGCCCGTCGGGCAGACGCGAGATCGCTCGCGCGAGATCGACCGTGACGTAGAGCGCACCCTTCAACACCCCCAGGAGCAGCAGCGGTTGCCCGGAGTAGTCGGAGGCGATACGAACGGCGAGCCGATCGATCGCCGCCGCGATCTCGGTTTTGCTAAAGAGCACGCGCTCGATGGCTTGGCCGTAGGCGTCGTCTTTCTGAATCGTCACTTCTTTTGGTGTACCGTCAACGCGCCTTTCTCAATCGCCAGTTCGATGCCGTCCTTCATGTGAAAACGCCCGGAACCGCCGCTTCGCAGCGCCCGGACGGCCGCTTCGACGTGTCCGAAATCCACGTCCCGCAGCGCTTCCTGCTCGCGCAGGGTCTCGCGCACCTGCTTGCGCAAGCCCGCTTCTTCGTGGCCGCCGAGCTCCGCTCCGACGAGGCTGGCCGCCCGCGCCACCGCCGCATCGAGCCCTGGAAAGAGCGGCCGCAGCGCGGAGAGGGCCGCTCGAACGGCGTTGCGCCGATAGGCCGGGTCCTCGTTGGTGGGGTCCAAGGCGTAGGGTAGCCCCGCAGCCTGAACGCAGCCTAAGAGCGCTGCCCGCTCCCAGCGCAGCACGGGACGCGCCAAATCGACCCCTTCGGCGAGCCGCCGCCGAGCGGGCATCCCCGCGAGCCCCTGCGGTCCCGTTCCTCGAAACAACGCCAACAGCAGCGTCTCGGTTTGATCCTCGGCATTGTGCGCCGTGGCGACCGCGCCGGCGCCCGCTTCGCGCGCCATCGCGCTCAGCGCGGCGTACCGCGCTAGGCGCAAGCTCGCTTCGTCGGCCCTCGCCGGCGGATCGAGCCCGACGATCTTTACGGGTAAGCCGAGCGCGGCGCTCGCGCGCAGCACCACCGCTTCGTCTTGCCAGGCCGAGCGGCGGACCCCGTGATTGACGTGCCCCAAGACCAGCCGCAACTCCATCGGTTTGGCGATGCCGGCCAGAATTGCCGCGAGCGCGATCGAATCGGGGCCGCCACTACAGGCGATCAGTACGGACTCTCCCGGACGAATCACCCCGTCGCCCTCGATCGCCTGGGCAATCGCCCGCTCCGGCCGCGCGCCCCTCATCGCGTGTGGCGCGCGATCTCGCGTTCGACGTCCCGTTTGGCCGAGGACTCGCGTTTGTCCCAGAGTTTCTTACCGCGCGCCAAACCGATCTCCACCTTTACTTTTCCACGCGTAAAATAGAGGCGCAGCGCGACGAGCGTCAAGCCTTTCTCGGCGGCGCGCTGGCCGAGCCGTTCGATCTGCTCTTTGTGCAGCAGCAGCTTGCGCGGCCGGTTCGGTTCGTGATTTGAGAAGCTGCCTTCTTTATATGGCGGCACGTGCATGCCGAGCAGCCACAACTCGCCATCGCGCAAGCGCGCGTACGCCTCGTTCAAACTCACGCCGCCCTGACGAATCGACTTGATCTCGGTGCCGCTCAAGACCAGCCCCGCTTCCATCGATTCCATGATGAAATACTCGTGCCGGGCTCGCCGATTGTCGATCGTCGGCGACGTGTTCTTCGAGGCCGCCTTCTCGGCGACGCGCAGCTGCTTTGATTTGGCCATGTGCTCTTAGGAGTTTGCCGCAGGATTACGGCGATCGGCAATCGCTTCGATCGGACCCATCGAAACGAAGCTGCCCTCGCCTTCGACCAAGAGCGTCCCGCGCGAATCGCGTACGCGAGCGACCAGGCCGAGGACGTTTCGGCGCGTCCACACGACCCCGCCCGTGATTTCGAGCGGTTCACCCACCGGGATCGGTTTGCGAAACCGCGCGTTCATGCTGGCGGTCACCCCCCGATGACCGGCGGCCCCGGCGGCGTGCGCCATCGCTTCGTCGAGCAGCGCCATCGCGATGCCCCCGTGCGCGATCCCTTTCCAGCCTTGAAAATCCGGGCCGAGCGAGATCCGCGCGCGCACGCCCGCATCAGCGTCGGGCTCGAACCGCAGGTGCAGGCCGATCGGATTGTCGGGGCCGCAGGCGAAACAATGTCCGTCATCGAGCGGCATCAACGGCCGATCTCTAATCGTCGAGCGAGCGCCGGGGGTAATTCGACTTCGCGCATCTTCGCTTGAACGGCCTCGATCGAATAATCGTACCGGATCCAGCGCGCGATCCTGGCATCGGAATCGTAACGCACGAAGCTGGCTTGAGGATTGAGATCGCGCGGCTGCCCGATACTTCCAACGTCGATGATGTAACGCTTGTCCGCTTCGAGCTGCAGTTCGCCGCCGTGCTGCATGTGCGCGTGCGAAATGCTCCCGTCGGGTTCGAGACAATAATACTCGGCGATATGCGTGTGACCGACGAACACGATCGGCGCGTCGGTCCGCTCGAACGCTTTGGCCGCCGTACGTTTATCGAGAATGTACTCGAAATAGTTGACCGGTGCGCCGTGCACCAGCAAAAATTCCGGCTGACGGATCTCGTACCCCAAGCCGTTGAGCCATTCGATATTCGCTTTGTCGATGACGCCCTGCGTCCAATGGATCGCCGCTTTGGCCGCATCGTTGAAGTATTCGACGCCGAAGTTATCGATCGCCGCGACGTCGTGGTTGCCGAGGATGGTCAGACTCGCGCGCTCGCGGATCAGCTCGACACATTCGTTCGGGTTCGGGCCGTACCCGACCGTATCGCCCAAACAGAGTATCCGATCGCCCTCTTCGACAAGGGCGAACGCCGCTCGCAGCGATTCGAGATTCCCGTGAATGTCGGAGAAGATCGCGTACTTCACGAATCGATCTCCGCGAGCGTCGCCCGCAGACGCGTGGCGAACTCCCGGCGTTCGTCCGGGGTTCCAACGCTGACTCGTACGAATCGATCGAGCGGAGCGGCCCCGGGCTTACGGATGAAGACGCCGCGTTTTATCAACTCGTTCATCACCGTCGTCGCGCGCGCGTTGTCCTCGAAGTCGATGCAGACGAAATTCGCGCGCGATTCGAGGTAGGGGCGGCCGAGCGATCGTGCGATGGCGTAGTAATCCGCCCGCCCGGCGGCAACGTCGGTTACGACGCGCATCCGAAACGATTCGTCGGCGAGCGAGGCGAGCGCGCCGATTTGCGCGTTACGATTGACGCCGTAATGAAGGCGGATCTTTTGAAACGTTCGCACGTTGCGCGCGTTCGCGAGCGCATACCCGATGCGCGCGCCGGCCATGCCGTAGGCCTTTGAAAACGTGCGCGCCCGCAGAATCCGGGCGTGCGTAAAATTCGGCAGCAGCTCGTCGTCATCCACGAAATCCGCATACGCCTCGTCCAAGAACAACAGCGACTCGCGCGGAAGACCTTCGAAGAGCCGCAGCACGTCCGCCGGCGGAAGCAGCGTGCCGCTCGGATTATCCGGATTCGCGAGGTAGACGATCGCCGGTTTGCGAGCGCGGGCCGTCGCGATCAGCGCATCGACGTCGACGCGGCCGTCGGCAGCGTAGTCGACGGTAGCGAGGGTGCCGCCGAAACCGGTCACGTGGTAGTTGAAGGTGGGATAGGTTCCGCGGGTCGTCAGCGCGAGCGCGCCCGGGGCCAGAAACGCGCGCACCGCTAAGCCCATGATGTCGTCGATGCCCGAACCGACGCTGACGTTCTCGATCGCGCACCCGTGCTTGACCGCCAAAGCCGCGCGCAAGTCGTACGATTCCGGGTCGCCATACCAGCACAGACGCGGCAACTCCGCGGTCATCGCGGCCACGGCGCGAGGCGACGGTCCGAACGCGCTTTCGTTGGCACCCAAGCGCAAGAGCGCGCCGTGGCCGCCTTCGCGCATCAACTGCTCGGGGCCAACGAAGGGCGTCGTAAGCGGAATCGCTTCGATGTGCGGCGCGGCGAGAAACTCCTCGTCGTTCGCCGGCGGCTTGGCGGAAACGGACACTACGGTTTGACCTCGATATTATCCACGACTCGTTTCACCCCGTTCAGTTTGCGCACCGCCGCAAGCATCGTCGCTTTGACGGACGACGAATCGACGGTGCCGTTCAACGTGACGACACCGCCGCGAACGCTAGGTTTGACGTGGAAGGCGTTGACCCCGGTTTGCGCGGCCAAGGCTCCGGTCACTTTCGCCGCGAGCGCGGCATCGTCGACCGATTCCTGGGCGCCGTGGAGGTGCGGATCGACCGTCAGGTCGTTGGTAACCGAGCTCACGCCGTCTATTCCGCGAGCGGCACCGGCGTACTGGTTGCGCTCGGAAACAGAGCGAGCCTGACCGCTCAGCGTCACGGCCCCGTTTCGAACCGCGACGTGCACGTTTGTCGAGGCGTCCAGATCGATCGAGGTGAGTTTCGAGCTAACCCCCGTGGCGATGAGGGCATCTTGGGCCGTGCCCTGCGCCTGCCGCTGCTGGGCGGCCGAACACGCGCACAAGAGTGCGAGAACTGCGATTGGGGCGAGGCGGACGATCCGCAACATTACGTTCCTCCGGCTGAAAACCGCGTGGCGCGTATCGGGGCGCCGGCGGGTAGGGATGATACCGCTTCGTCGAAGACGCTAAAGCCATCGGCGCGCGCGAGCAGGCTGACCGAACCCGAAGCGACGGCGGTCGCCCGGATCAGCGGCGGATCCGCCCGGTCGTCGATGGTGACCGGCACGAACCACGTCCAGCCCGGCCGCTTCTCGAAGGGCGCGGCCAGCACCCCGTAGACCGTCGCGGGCGGAGGCAGCGCCCCAACGAGTGCGCCGACGATCGGGGCCGCGACGGCGGTCAGGATCGTCAACGCCGAGACCGGGTTACCGGGCAAACCAATGATCGGCTTGCCGTTGACCGCCCCGAGAACCGTGGGTTTGCCGGGCTTCACGCGCAGCCCGTGAACGATGACCCCCGGATCGCCGAGGGCGTCGATCGTCGCCGGCGTGAGATCGCGCGCGCCGACCGACGACCCTCCGGTCAGCACGACGCCGTCGGCCCGCTCGAGCCCCTCGCGCAGGGCCATTTCGTAGGCCTCGCGATCGTCTGGGACGATCGGAAGATGGAGCACGCGTGCCCCGAGCAGTTCGAGGGCCGCCCCAATCGCCCATCGATTGGAATCCCGCACCTGGCCGGCTTCCGGTTGACGGTGCGGCTCGATCAGTTCGTCGCCGCTGGAGAGCACGGCAAAGACCGGCCGGCGGAAGACCGGCACGTCGACCACCCCGAGCGTCGCCAGCACGCCTAGCTCCGCGGCCGCAATGATGCGCCCCGGTTCCAGCTGCGTCTCGCCCGCACGCATGTCGGCGCCGGCCGGAACGACGCAATCGCCGCTGCGAATCCGCCCGTCGATCGAGACCCGATCGCCTTCGACGCGCGCGTCCTCGATCGGCACGACCGCATCGGCGCCGGCGGGGAGGATCCCGCCGGTTGGGATGCGCAGCGCGCTTTCGGCGTGCAGACGCGCCGGCCAGGTGCCGCCCATGCGGATCTCGCCGGCTATCGTAAACGTTCCCGGTGCGCGCGCCGAGGCGATCGCAAACCCATCCATCGACGAGCGCCCGGCGATCGGATAATCCCGGTCGGCAACGATGCGCTCGGCCAGCACGCGTCCGCGCGCGTCGGCCAAGGGCACGCGTTCGCGGCGCGGCGCGGCGAGCTTCGCGCGAGCGAAATACGCGACTAACGCCTGCTCCGGCGCGAGTAAACGATCGACGTCGAATCCGCCTCCGGGTAGGAGTGCGTTTGTACCTCGCATAATGCGGCGCTTCTCCAATGTTAGATATTGTCGTCGTTCGCCGTGACCCCGAACGCGTAAAACGCTCGGCGCAGCGTCGCGGACTCGACCCGTCGTTCGTTGACGAAGTTCTGCGCTTGGATGCGGAGTACCGCTCGAACTTGAGCGAAGTCGAGGCGGCAAAAGCCGAAAAAAATCGCCTTTCCTCCACCATCGGCAAAGCCGCCGATCGGGCGGCGATCGCGGCACAGCTTCGACCCCAGCTCGACGATCTTTCCGCGCGCATCGATAGCGCCGACGTTCGCGCGAGGGCGCTCGCGCCGGACTCGCCGGATTCCCCGTTGCGCGCGCTGCTCGCGGAGTCGCCGAATCTGCTCGACGATTCGGTTCCCGACGGCACGAGCGAACGCGACAACGCGGTGGTCCGAAGCGTCGGCGTGCCGGCCGTCTTTGACTTCACCCCGAAACCGCACTGGGAGATCGGCGAAGCGCTCGGAATCCTCGATTTCGAACGCGCGACGAAACTCTCCGGCAGCCGCTTCTCCGTGCTTATGGGCAACGGCGCGCGACTCTCGCGCGCGATCGCGCAGTTCTTCCTCGATCGGGCGCACGCCGCGGGCTATACGGAGGTGGCTCCGCCGCTCTTGGTTTCCCGCGCGACGATGTGGTCGACGGGGCAGCTCACCAAGTTTTCCGACGCGATGTTCCAGGATCAGGACGCGGATCTCTTTCTCATTCCAACGGCCGAGGTTCCGCTCACCGCCCTTCACGGCGACGAGATATTGAATGCCGATTCGCTGCCGCGAAAATATGCGGCCTACACGCCGTGCTTTCGCAAGGAGGCGGGCGCCGCCGGCAAAGACACGCGCGGGCTCGTGCGCCAACATCAATTCGAAAAAGTCGAACTGGTGTGGCTCGCGCTGCCCGAACGATCGGCTGAGGCCCTCGAAGAACTCACGCGCAATGCCGAAGCCTTGCTGCGCGAACTCGAATTGCCGTATCGCGTGCTCTCGCTTTGTTCCGCCGACGTTAGTTTCAACGCGGCCAAGACCTACGATCTTGAAGTCTGGCTCCCAAGCGCTCGAACCTATCGCGAGATCAGTTCGTGCTCCAACTGCACGGATTTCCAGGCGCGGCGCGGCGCGATCCGATTTCGACGCGATGCGAAGAGTAAACCGGAGCTTCTCCACACGCTTAACGGATCCGGCCTTGCCATCGGACGCACGTTACTTGCGGTACTCGAAAACTATCAGCAAGCCGACGGGAGCGTCCGCGTGCCCTCCGCGCTCCAAAAATACCTCGAGACCGACACGCTGCGTTAATCGTTCGTCAGATACTCGGCGAGCCGATCGACGTAATCGGATCGCACGCGAGCCTGCGGCTGCGCTCCGCGGCGACTCTCGATGCGAGCGCGCGTGCGTTGGGCATCGAGGGGATCGAGCGAACAGGTGAGGCGCTCTGAAAACGTCAGCCCGAACGTCGCCTCCACCGTGCCGGCCGCTCGATCGCTTTCGCGAACGACGCCGCCCAACACGCGTTCGATCCCATCGACGCATCGATCGAAGGCCGCGTCGTAAGCGCGCGGAACCTCGACGACGCGCGACGGGCGCAGCGACGCGCCCGACGGTTTCTCGATTCGCAGCCACTTCAAAATAAAACTCATCGCTCGCGGGCGATCACGGGTCGTTCACGATCTCCAAGAGTTTCGAGCGATCCAAATAGCGGATGTGTCCGCGTTCGCGTCTGAGCGCGCCCCGCGCTTCGAGTTCGGCGATCGCTCGGGCGGCGACTTCTTTGACGGTGCCGGCCGAAGCCGCCAATTGCGCTTGCGTCATCTGCGCGAGCGGAGCGAGCGAAGGTACGAGCCCTCGTTCCGCAACGGCATACGAGAGCAGCGACGCGGCGACGCGCACCACGATCGGCTGTGCCGACTGCGCGCCCAAATCTTCGGCCAGCATCCGAAGCCGTTGAGCGCAGCACTCGCCGATGGCGAGGAGTAACGCCGGTTCCTGGCGCGCGATCTCTCGCACGACGGCCCGCGGAACGAGCACGTAACGCGCGATCTTCGAGAGCGCGACGATACGGCCGGTGGTGTGGCCTTCATCGAAAAAGAGCGCTTCCCCGAACGCCTCGTATGGAAAAATTTCGTGCAGCAGGCGTTCGCGCCCGCCGCTGCCCGAGGTAAGTGCGAGCACGCCTTCGCGTACGATACCGATCGCCGGAAAATCGGTATCCTCGCCGGCGACGACGTCGTTTTTACGCGCGGTGCGCTCGATCGCGGCGGCCGCGAGCACGTTCCTCGATCGATCGTCCAGCATCGAAAAAACAAACGAGCGGCGCAAGAGCGATTGCATTGCGGTCTCGGCGAGATCCGCTTCGAGGCGCGTCAGCGTGAAGTGCCATTCGCGTTCGCCGACCCGGCGATAGTGCCAGCGAGCTTGCTTGGGTCGCATCTGGTCGATGCGCGTCATCAACGCGCGCGGATCGTTGTTGGTAACGAACGTGAGCATCTGCCCTTCGGCGAGAGCGTCGAACGCATCGTACATCGCGACGCTGCGGTCCCAAATCGGAAACGGGCGCAGATCGATCCGTTGGTCACTCATGAACACAGCCAAGCGTTCTGTATGTAAACCGCAGTTTCATTTCGCGTGGAACCGTTACCGCTCGCGCGCGGTAGTAAGAAGCAGACATGAACAAGTACACCCTTCAAACATTGGTCGCCGCTGCGCTCCTAGCCGGCGCCCCGGCCGGAGTAGCCGCATCGCCCTCGAACGCCGCGACCTATTACACGACCCAGTTCGTACAACTATACGGTTCTCCCGGTCCCTATAGCGGAACGCTCCAACTGCGGATATCGCCCGATAACATCATCAGCGGCTACTACCGCGCCGAAGACGGCCAGGGGCCCTTCGTCACCGTTACCGGCGGCCGCAGCGGCAAAGATATCTGGCTCGATATCGGTCCGAACGGCGCGATCCAGATTCGCGGAAGTCTCGAACGCGGCAAGATTGTCGGTACGGCGATCGACGAAACCGCGACCGAGTATCGCTTCACGGCCACCCCGGAAGACCACCCGCTCCTCTAAACTACGGCGTCCTCATCGCTTGCCACGCGCGCTCCGGCACGGGTGGCAAGCGATCCATTTGCTTCAAAAATAACGACATCTGCCAGATCTGCGCGTCGCTGAGCGTGGACCCAAACGCCGGCATGCCGGTCAAGCGAATTCCGTGCTTGATTTTCCAAAACGTCTCGCCGCCGGGATCGTCTTCGACGCCGTGCTTGCCGCCGAGCTGCGGCGGCTTTTGGTAGAGACCCTTTGCGATCTTCGTCTCGCTCTTGACGCCGCCGGCGGTTCCGTGACAGACGGCGCAGTTTTCGCCGTAAAGTTTGATGCCCGCAAGCAGGTTGCGATCGCTTGCCGCGAGCGGGATCGCGGCCGGCGTCGCGGCGCGCCGTACGCTCGCGCGCAGCGACGTTTTCGCCGCCCATTCTTCGAATTTGCCCGGTTTGGCATCGGCGTTGGCCGGAACGAGCGTGCCGGTGACGATCCCCGCGTATCCGGCGAGCAGCACGATTGCGACCGTGACCGTTACGCCGGCGATAAAACCTCGTAACATCGCGATATCGTACCATCTCATGCCTGAGGAAGGCCTTAGGGACGCGTGGCCGACCCCTCCTGCGACTCTTCCATTTGACTCCGGAGGGGAAGCCGTGCAATACTGAGGGCCACCCTGCGCGATCTTTCGAAATGCGATCGAGCCGCGCTCTCCTTCGAAAGATCGTCCATTATCAGTACGTTTGACGAACTCGGCTTGCAGCCGGAGTTGCTTCGCGCCGTGCGCGACCTTAAATTCACCGAACCCACCCAGATTCAACAACTCTCCATTCCGCCGGCGCTCGAAGGCCGCGACGTCTTGGCCAGCGCCGAGACCGGCAGCGGTAAATCGGCCGCTTTCGGACTTCCGCTTCTCCAGGCACTGATGGACCAGCCGCGCGGAACGACGCGCGCGCTGATTCTAGCGCCGACGCGAGAGCTCGCCGAGCAGATCGCCCAACACCTCACCGAGCTCGCTAAATATACGACGGTGACGGTCGCGGCCGTCTACGGCGGGGTCGGTTTCGGCCCGCAGGTAACCGCATTCAAACGCGGCACCGACATCGTCGTGGCCACGCCGGGGCGGTTACTCGACCACGTGCAGCGCGGCACGGCCAAACTCGATCGCGTTTCGATGCTCGTGCTCGACGAAGCCGACCGCATGCTCGACATGGGCTTTTTGCCGGCGGTCCGCAAGATCATCACGCGCGTGGCAACGCAGCGCCAGACCTTCTTTTTCTCGGCAACGCTGCCGGCGGCGATCTCGGCGCTGATCCGCGACATGCTCGATAACCCGGTGCGCGTAGAGCTCGCGGCCAAAGCGTCGCCCGTCGACGGCCTGACCCAAACGCTCTACGCGGTCGCGCAAGATAAAAAGACCGATCTGCTCCTGGAATTGCTCAAGGACAACACGATTTTTTCCGCCATCGCTTTCACGCGCACGAAAGCGCGCGCGGACCGGCTGGCGGCGACGCTCGAAAAGCATCGGATCCCCACCGAGCTGATCCACGGCGATCGCTCGCAATCGCAGCGTACTCGCGCGCTCGAAAACTTTAAGCGCGGAAAGTATCGCGTTTTGGTCGCGACCGACATCGCCGCACGCGGCATCGATATCGCCGAACTCGGTCACGTGGTCAATTACGACGTACCGCACGCCGCCGAAGACTACATGCATCGCATCGGCCGCACGGCGCGCGCGAAGGCAACCGGCGATGCGATCACGTTCGTTTCGGCCGACGAAGAACCGCTGATCAAACAGATCGAGTACGCGCTGGGCAAGCCGCTCGTTCGCACGAAGAATCCGCTCTCTCCCGAAGCGAGCATCGAAGCGCCCAAACCCCAAGTCGTCTATCGCTCGCGACCGCGACGCCGCTAGTCCGACTCCCACGTACGTTCACGAAAGACACGATCATCAACAGTTTTGACACACTCGGTCTGCACCCGGCGCTGCTGCGCGCGGTACGCGACCTCCACTACACCGAACCCACTCCGGTTCAAACCGCGGCGATCCCGCCCGCGCTCGAAGGGCGCGACGTGCTCGCGAGCGCGGCGACCGGCAGCGGCAAGTCCGCAGCGTTCGGCCTGCCGATCCTCAACGCGCTAATCGATCTGCCGCGCGGCAAAACGCGCGCGCTGATTCTCGCTCCGACGCGCGAACTCGCCGCGCAGATCGCGACGCATCTCGGCGAACTCGCGCGCCATACGAAGATTCGGGTCAGCGCCGTCTACGGCGGCGTGGGCTTCGGCAAACAGGCTGGCGCCTTCGCACGCGGGGACGATATCATCGTCGCGACCCCGGGACGCCTGCTCGATCACGTCACGCAGGGAACGGCGAAACTCGGCGAGGTCTCGCTCTTCGTTCTCGACGAAGGCGACCGGATGCTCGATATGGGTTTCCTGCCCGTCGTGCGGCGTATAGCCAAACTCGTCTCCGCCAAACGCCAGACGCTCTTCTTCTCCGCCACGATTCCGCCGGCAATCGCCGCCCTGACCCGCGAGATGCTCCGCGACCCGGTGCGAGTCAATCTCGCGCCGACGAACTCGGCGGTCGATGGGCTCACTCAAACGGTCTATTCCATCGATCAGTTGCGCAAGACCGATTTGCTCGTCGAACTGCTCAAAGATAGCTCGATCGGCAGCGCGATAGCGTTTACGCGAACGAAAGCGCGCGCCAATCGCCTAGCCGCGGCGCTCGCCAAACACAACGTCGCTTCGGAGCGCATTCACGGGGATCGCTCGCAAGCGCAGCGCACGCAAGCCCTCGATGGATTCAAACGCGGAAAATACCGCGTTCTGGTTGCGACGGACATCGCCGCGCGCGGCATCGACATCGCCGAACTCGGCCACGTCGTCAACTACGACGTTCCGATGATTCCAGAAGATTACGTTCACCGCATCGGCCGCACCGCGCGCGCGAAACGCACCGGCGACGCGATCACGTTCGTCTCCGCCGAAGAAGAGTCGCTCTTCGCACAGATCGAACGATCGCTCGGCAAACGGCTCGATCGCTCGAAGAATCCGGAACTTCCGGAGTTCGTAGCCAAACAAGCTCCGCGTTTGGTAACCTATACCCCTCGCCGCCGCCGCTAGCCGCCCCGGACTACCCCGACCACGGGTGCACGGGCGGCGGTTTTGGCGTATACTTTAACCCATGAAGACCGTTTCGCAGCTTTTGCGTTGCGCGTTTTTGGTACCAATTCGGAACAGAGACCTATGCAAGATCCACTCGCGGCCAATGACGATTTGATTTTCGTTCTGCGATTGTCCGGCGAATACGATCTCACTCGGCGCGAAGAATTGCGGTTGCGGTTGCGCGAAGCGCCGTTTACCGAACGGGCGACGCTCGACATGCGCGACGTAACCTTTATGGACGCGACCGCGCTTACCGAACTGATCCGGCTCAAAGAACGCCTGACCGGACCGGCCGTCGTTCGGATGATCCAGGTGCAACCGAACGTCCGCCGCCTACTGCGGATAACCGGTCTCGACAAACGCTTCGAAATCCACGATGCGTTACTCTCGCCCGCACCGGAGGTTATCGCCACGACTCCTGTCCGTCATCAACGCGGCTAGGCGAAAGGTGCGAAGCGACATCGCGGTAGAGATGCCGCATCGCTTCCACGATCAGCGATCCGACGCGGAAAACGCCGTCGCCGGAGAGGCGCAGCCCCATCCACGGCGTCCCGGCGTGCCGCTGTACGAGAAGATACGCTCCGCTGCCTAGCGCGTAGATCGCGAATTGATCCGATTGCGCGATCGGCTCTTTACCGTCTACGCTCGCGGGGTCGATCGCTCCAATAAAATCCATGTGAGCCCTCTGCGAAAAAATGCGGCGTCGCATCATTGTACCAAGAAATTCTGCGTTTGAAGAGAAGCGCCGACTTCATGGGTTTTCCGCCACATCCCGCAACGCTGTCCGTAGAATTCGGCACCGTCCTGGTACTGGGCGCCGCGTTGCTCGCGCGCATCCTGCTCCGCCGATTCGGGGTGCCGTCGATCATTACGCTGCTGGCTTGCGGTTTGGCCGCCGGCCCCAGCGGGATCGGCTGGCTCCGCCTAGATTTGACCCAGCCCGGAGCGCGCGCGCTGCTCTCGCTCGCGGTCGTCGTCGTTCTTTTCGAGGCAACGCTGCGAATCGATTTGCGCCACATGCCGAAGGCGACGATCGGACTTTTGGCCATCGTCGGCCCGGCGCTCACGCTTGCGGCATTACCGAGCGTGGGACGCCACTTCGGCCTGACGCCGCTGGTAGCGATTATGGTGGCCGCGGTCTGCGTGGTCACCGGACCGACCGTTACGGGACCGCTGCTCGCGCGGCTGCGGCTGCGGGTCTTGCTCTCGCACCTCCTCGAAACCGAAGGGCTCGTGCTCGACGCCATCGGCGTCATCATCGCGGCCGCCGTTTTCGCTTCGTTTACGACGCGTCCCGGTGCGCCGTTCGTCACCGGATTACACGCGACGTTGCGCATCGGGACGGGTCTCGTCGTGGGCCTGGCATTAGGCATCTTGGGCAGGCAAACGATCGGCCTCGCGACGCGCTCGTCGAGCGACATCAGCAAAATCTACGTCCTGCTTTTGGGCTTTGGTGCGTACGCGCTGGCGGAATATCTTTCGCACGAGAGCGGCCTAGTGGCCGTAGTCGTCTGCGGCATGATCGTGGAGCTAAAGGCGATTCCGCACGAACGTTTGCTGCGCTCGTTCAAAGAGGACCTCTCGATGCTCGCGCTTTCGACCGTTTTCGTTCTGCTTGCGTCGCAGATCGAGATCGCGAAACTCGGCGCGCTCGTCCTGCCATCCGCGGCAATCGTCGGCGTATTGATCGCCTTTCGCATCGTGACCGTGCTGCTCGCAACGACGAGCGGCCGCTACTCGTGGCCCGAACGATTGCTGATGATGACGATCTTCCCCCGCGGTATCGTCGCCGTATCGCTCGCAACCTATTACGCGACCCAGTTGCCTGCCTGGGGCTTGCGCGGCGGCGGCGTTCTCGCGGGCGTACTCTTTCTTATCATCATGATCACGATCGTCGTTTCCACCGCCGCGGCGATCGCGGTGACGCGTATCTTCGGCTTGGCTATGCCCTCGCTCATTATCGCCGGCATCTCGCCGCTCACCCTCGATGCCGCCCGCCGGCTCATCGACCGCGGCCACCGCGCGCTGCTGGTCGATCGGGACGAGAGTGCCGTCGCATTCGCGCGCGCCAACGATGTAGAGGCCGAGATCGCGGAGGACGGCGGCCGAATCGTCTCGCTGGTGCGCGAGCGCAACGCCCGCTACGTGGTATTCGCTCCTTCCGAACGGTGGCCGGACGCGCACGTACGTATGCCGTCTACCGTCGAAATGTACGAGTTCGGCGCGCACGGACCGCGCTATCCGCGTTTCGATCCGGAACACATCGGGGCGTCGCATGCGACGTGATTTCGAAGCGCTGCTGGGAATCGAACACCCTATCGTCCAGGCGCCGATGGCCGGCGGCGCGACGACGGTCGAGCTCGTAGCGGCCGTTTCGCAGAGCGGAGCTCTGGGGTCGTTCGGCGCCGCGTCTATGACGCCGCAGCAGATTCTCGATGCGGCGGCGGCGGTGCGCGAGCGCACGGAGAAACCGTTTGCGTTCAATCTCTTCTCGCCGTTGCCCGATCCGCCGGACGCGGACCTCACGGCGATGATCGAACTGCTTTCGCACTATCACGCCGAACTCGGAATGCCCGCCCCGAGCGTGCCGCCAGTGTATTCGTCGCGCGCCGCGTTCGATGCGCAACTCGATGCGGTTATCGAGTCCGGCGCACCGATTTTTAGTTTCACCTTCGGCATTGTGCCGCCGGCGGCGCTGCAGAGATTGCGATCGCGCGGAATCCGTACGATCGGAACCGCTACGACCGTGGCGGAGGCGCGTGCCCTCGAAGATGCCGGCGTCGATGCCATCGTCGCGCAAGGCAGCGAGGCGGGCGGCCATCGCGGCACGTTTTTAGGGCCGTTCGAATCCGCGATGATCGGCACGCTCGCGCTCGTACCGCAGATCGTCGACGCGGTCTCGGTTGCGGTCATCGCTTCCGGCGGCATCATGGACGGGCGGGGAATCGTCGCGTCACGCGTATTGGGCGCGGCCGGCGCGCAATTAGGGACGGCGTTTCTGACGTGTGACGAATCGGGTCTTCCGCAAGCGTACAAAGACGCGATTCTCGCCGCGTCCGAGGACGGCACGGCGATCACGCGCGCGTTCTCCGGGCGCCCGGCTCGCGGTCTGGTCAATCGGGCGATGCGCGAGATCGAAGCCTCGGGTGCGATCGCGCCCTATCCGATGCAGAACGCCTTGACTCGAGCGATGCGCGCGAAAGCCGGGGCCGATGGCCGTACCGACTATCTCTCGCTTTGGTCCGGCCAGGCGCCGCGCCTCGCCCGCCGCCAATCCGCAGCCGCACTGGTACGGCGTCTGGTCGCGGAGAGTCTACGCGCCCGCAACGACGTGCTTGGCGAGGGAGCCGATTCTGCCGTCGATTAGCGTCGTCTCCAATTCGGGCACGATCGCGCGCACGACCGCGTAGCCGCCATCCGGCGGCGAAAGGTCTACCACCACGATTCGGGCGGCCAGCCGCTTCACGGCGGCGATGAGTCTGCGCGTTTCGCCGGCTATATCCGGACCGCTCGAATCTTCGAGCGCACCCAGATCGACCGGCGACGTCGGTCCGTCGAAGTACCAGCGTCCATACGCGGGGGCGCGCCCGCGACGCGTGTGCTCCGAGAACGATCCTCGTTCGTCACCTGCGCGCAGAATATTTTCGCGCGCCGCTTGGGTGTCGGCCACCCGCGCCTGCATGGCCTCGGTGATCGCCCGCACCGCCGCATCGGCAGGGCACCATGCGGCGCCCAACCCCGTGTGAGCGCGTTCGATCCCCGTCTCGCTTTCGCGCACGGTCGCGCACATTGCAAGCGGCAGACCGTGAGCCCGCATCACCACCACGCGCAGCGTCAGGCCTGCCGCCCGAATACGCAGCGCGAGGTCATCGACTCGCTCGTCGCCGCACGGCAAGACCAACTCGTCAACCGGATCGTCGACGAAGGCGAGATCGCACCGTAAGGACGCGCGCAGAATCCGCTTCGGACGCAGGTGCGCTCCGGCGTGCGTGAGCGCCCAAAGATGCCGTTCGAGAAGTTCGAGCAACGCGCGGCGAATCGCATCGATTTTCGAAAAAGCGGCCGCCAGTCCGTTCGTATGCGTGGTCGCGAACGCGGGAAGGCCGCGCCACGGCATCTGCACGAGTGCGGTGGGGACGAAAACCGTTTCGCCGTTCGCAACGTCCAGGCCGCGGACGAACGGCATCTCGACGCCCGCGTAGCCGGAGCGCAGGCCGGCGGCGCGCAGATCGAGACCGCCTTCGATCGCATCCGGTCTCATCGTACGCTGCGCTAATTCGCAGCGCGCCGCCGTCTGGCGCTCGACGGCCTCCATCACCGCTCCGACGAGCGCCTCATCGCGGGTGCGGCCCCGCCCGTTATACACGCTCACGTCGTCGGGCGAGTTGGGAACGATCGCGCTCATCATCGGGACGCACGCTCGATCCAAACGAGTGGTCTCGCAAACGCGCGTAATGTCAAATCGCCGCCGAAGTTCCGGCAGGCGCGCCAGCGCCTCGTCGAGAGCGCGCGAACTCACTCCCGCGTCTGAGCGTGAAACCCGTCGACGTACGGCCCGATCGACTCCGCCGCACCGGGTGCGACGCTCTCCAGATGCCGGCGGAAGTCTTGCAGATGTTCGCCCGCGTAGCGGCAGATCGATGCGGCGTCGTCCTCGCTAAAAGCGGCCTTTGGCTGCAGATGCCGCCCGAGCGCAGTCGCGAGCTTCTTGTGGTAGTCCGGCGCATCGTGATCGCCGGCGGCGTTGACGTCGTCGCGAACGCGCTTATCGAGCAGCATCGCGCCGACGTAGTTCTGCGCGTAGTCGCGCACTTGATCCGATGTTAAGGGCATGCGTAGAACCCTCCGTCATCTCGCCTATGACGCCGCCCCGGCGCACTCCTATGCGGCCGCTACGGAAGAGGATCATCGCACCAAAGCGGACGGGACGTAAGTCCGATGCCACCCCGTCCGCAAGTCCTTCCGATCAAAGCTTCGGGCCCCATCCCGGAAAGAGTCCCGATCCAGCGGCGCCGGCCCGATGAACGAGATGCGTGCGAAGGTCGTCCGGCTGTGCGATCCGTTCGCTGGTCTGCTCTTTGCGATTCAACTTCAGTTCCACGGTGATCTCCTACAACGATTGGTGTTCGATGGAGCTAGCGTAGCAAACGCGGCGTCCTTGGCCCGTCGCGTTACCGTCCGAATTCAATCCGATTTCGATTCGGGTTGACCGGCTCCGAGGGCTAGCGTATCGTGAGGTCGAGGAGCAGCGCATGCAATTGCCGGGGCTGGCCATACGCCTTTTCGGGGCGGGCTCGATCGCGAGCGGCTCGCCGCCGGCGGAGCTTCGGCTGCCGCCCAACGGACTCGCGGTCGTCGCCTTTTTGCTGCTCGCCGGCAATGCGGCGATCCCTCGTGACGAGGTCGCGTTCGCGCTTTGGCCCGACGACCCCGAAGAGGACGCGCGCGCCAACCTGCGCCGAACCGTGTATCTCTTGCAGCGCGCGCTGCCGCGCACCGAAGCCGAGTGGCTGATCAGCGAGCGGCGATCGATTTCGTGGAACCGCGATGCCCCGTATTGGTTCGACGTTCGCGAATACGAGCGGTACGTCGCCGAGGGCAACGCGGCAAGTGCGGTGCCGTTGTACGCGGGAGACCTCATGGCGACCACCGAGGGAGAGTGGTTGAACGATCGCCGCGAGCGTCTGCGCGGACTTCATCTCCAATCGCTCGGTGCGCTCGTAGAAAACGCTCGCGCGAGCGGCGATTACGCGCGCGCCATCGAGTATGCGAAAACGGCGTTGCGCTGCGATCCGTGGCGCGAGGACTTCGTTCGCGGCCTCATCGAACTGCGCTCGGCGAGCGGCGACCGCGCGGGCGCCGTCCGAGAATATCGCACGTTTGCTGAAACGCTGCAGCGCGAGATCGGCGTGGAGCCGATGCCGGAGACTGCGGCGGTACTCTCGATGGTTCGCGTGCGGGCGGGTGCGGTGCCACACGTCTCACACGTTCGAAAAACGAGATCGCACTCGATCCCTCCATCGATCAGTACGTTCGTGGGACGAGTCGCCGAACTCGAAGAGATCGGCGCGCTCTTTGAAACCGCGCGGCTCGTCACGCTGGTCGGGCCGGCCGGCGTTGGAAAGACGCGCTTGGGATTCGAATTCGCGCGCCGCAGCCTCGAGCGCTATCGCGACGGGGTGCGCCTCATCGAGATCGCGCCCGTCACGCAGGAGGCGTTCTTTCTTCCGACGGTTGCGAGCGCGCTGGGTCTGGCCGACGTAGAGAACCGCGACCTCCACGCGCGAATCGCCGAAGAACTCGCCGACGCACACGTGCTCTTGGTGCTGGATAATTGCGAGCGCATGATCGCTCCATGCTCGGAGTTTGCCGAACGCGTGCTGACGACCGCGGGTGAGGTTACGATCCTCGCGACGAGCCGCGAATCGCTCGGCGTTCCCGGCGGCGTCGTGTACGAGGTTCGCCCGCTGCGCGTCCCGGAACCAGAAGAAACGGGCGGCCCGCAGCTTATCGAATACGACGCGGTCCGGTTGCTCTGCCAGCGAGTAGCGGCCGTCTACCCGCAGTTTCGGCTCACGGAGCAGAACGCTTCGCTCATCGGCGATATCACGCGCAGACTCGACGGCATCCCGCTCGCGATCGAACTCGCCGCCTCGCACGCTCGCGCGCTCAGCCCGGGGCAGATTCTCGAACACCTGGACGATCGCTTCGCGTTGCTCAAAAGTACGTCGCCGGTCGCCGTTCCGCATCAGAGAACGCTGCGCGGAACGATCGATTGGAGCTACGAGCGGCTCGTCGAGGACGAAGCGCGCATGCTTCGGTCGCTAGCCGTTTTTCGCGGGCATTTTTCGCTCGAGGCCGCCATCTCGGTCAGTGCCGAGAACGCCGATGCGACGCAGGCGCTCGCCGTTTTCGAACGATTGGTCGACAAGTCGTTCGTGACCACCGTGCCGCGAGCCGATGACAACCGCTACGGTCTACTCGAATCGATTCGGGAGTATCTGCTCGAAAAACTCGCCGACTTGAACGAAGAGCGCATCGCGCAGCGACGACATTTGGAATACTTCGCGCTGCTTGCCGAACGTTTGGAATCGGAACTGACGACGAATCGTCAATCGCATGCGATGGCGCTCTTAAGTCAGGAGAACGACAACCTGCGCGCGGCCCTCGAATGGAGCACCGAAGATTCGGAGGTGCGCGAATGGCGCCTTCGATTGCTCGGCGCGCTGCGCTGGTACTATTGGTTTCGCGGACTGCTCGCCGAGGGATCGGCGTATTGCGAGCAGATCCTGCGAGCGGCGCCGGCCGAGGCGTCGCGCGCCGGCGCGCGCGCCTTAAGTACCTACGGTCTGTGCACGTTGCAGCAGGGCGCGGTGGTCGAGGCCGGCGAGGCCCTCGAGCGCGCCCTTACGATGTACGCTCGTATCGGCGAAGAGCGCGACGCGGTCATCACACGGATCCACGCCGGGATTGCGGCGCTCTTTTGCAACGATCGGGCGGCCGCCGCGCGCTACCTCGAGAGCGCGAGCGCCGAGACCGAAAGCTTCGCCGACGATCTTTGGCTGCGGGCCTACGCCCGCGGCGGCTACGGCGTGTATGCGGCCGTTTGCGGCGATCGCCGGGCGAGCATCGAGGCGCTCCAGGATAGCGTCGACCTTTCCGAGCGTGCGGGTGAAACGTTCCAAGGAACGTTCTGGCGGCTCAATCTCGCGATCGCGCGTTACGACGAGGATCCGGAGGCCGCCTTCGAACTTTTCGCGCAGTGCGCGGAACGCGGATTGGAGCAGCACAACGAGCGTATCGTCGCTGGCTGCTTTGAAGGGTTTGCCTGGTGCCTGCAGCACGCGGGCAGCGCCGAACTCGCCGCCCGGTTTCTAGGAGCCGAACAAGCCCTGCGCAAGCGCACGGCCCAGGCTCTCCTCCCCCAGTGGCAGCGCTCGCACGACGCAACCGTACGGGCCATTACCGGGACGCTCGGAACGGCACGCTTGAGCCGCGAGATCGAAACCGGGGTGCAGTGGCTGCGCGAGGCCCCGATGGATGCGCTGTGCTCGGCGGCCGTTCACGATTTTTCAGACCGCATTCGGTCGCAGGCAGCCCGCAAAAAGCGGGCGCCGCCGCGGGCATGACTTTGCGGGTTGGATCCGTATTGTCAGGCGCAGATGGTAAAAACGGTCAGCGAAGCGCTCCCGGTCGATCCGATCTACGACCCGGCGCGTTTGACGGCGGTGCTAGCTTCGGGACTGCTCGACACGGAGCCCGAAGCGCCTTTCGACGACTTGACGCGGCTGGCGGCGACGCTTTTGAACGCTCCGTTTGCCTTCGCGACGGTCGTTGACGACGCGCGTTCGTTCTGGAAAAGCTGCTTCGGCATCCCGCTGGATATGCCGCACCAGAACACGGTCGAGGAGTCATTCTGCCAGTACGTCGTGCGGTCGCGCCGCGAATTGATCGTCGCCGACGCGGCGATCGATGAACGAACGCGCGCGAACCCTTCGGTGGTTTCGATGGGCGTGCGCGCGTGGCTCGGCTTTCCGCTCGTCGCACCGGGCGGCGAAGTGCTCGGATCGTTCTGTATCGTCGACGTCGTTCCGCGCGAGTGGACGTCGCGCGACATCGAGGTGGTTCGAACGCTCGCCGACGCAGCCGCGCGCGAGATCGCGCTACGCGGTGCGGTAGCGAACGAGCGAGTAGCCCGCACCCAGGCCGAAGCGTTCGCCCAAACACTCCGAGAGAGCTTGATGCCGCCGATGCTGCCGACGATTTCCGGGCTCGATATCGCCGCGCGCTTTCACCCAGCCGGCCACGGCGTCGAACTCGCCGGTGACTTTTACGATGTGTTTGCAACCGGCCCCGGCCGGTGGGCGTTCCTCGTCGGCGACGTATGCGGGAAAGGCGTCGAAGCCGCCAAGATCGCCACGCTCGCCCGCCATACCGTCGGAGCGGCCGCGATCAAGGGCGCCGACCCCGCCGACGTTTTATCGTGGCTCAACGAAACGATGATCGCACGCAGCCCGGCGCCCGACATGTTCTTGACCGCCCTCTACGGCACGCTCGCTCCCCAGCGCGACGGAACCTGCTACGTGCGGATCGCGTGCGCTGGACACGTGCCGGCAATCCTTCGAAAAGCCGGAGGTGACGCGGTACGCGTTGCGGCCGGCGGTCCGCTCGTGGGGATTCTGCCGAACTTCAGCATCGAGTCGGTCGACCTGCGGCTCGAGCGGGGCGACGCGCTCGTCGCGTATACCGACGGCGTGAACGAGGCGCGCAACGGCAAACTGTTCTTCGGCGAAGATGCGCTGCTGGGCCTGATCGCATCGTCCGACGAATCGTGTGATGCGGCCGAACTCGCGCGGGAGATCGAAGAAACCGCCCTGCAGTTCTCGCAAGGTGAAGCGAGCGATGACATCGCCATCCTCGTTCTGCGGGTTCCGACTTAGACGCCGGCCGTTAAAGCGGCGATTGCGGCTTGACCGAGGCTGATGCCGCCGTCGTTGGCCGGAACGACGGCGTTGGTCCACAGCCGGTCGCCGAGTCGCGCGTCGAGCAGCTCGAGCAATAACGTATTTTGGAAGACGCCGCCCGATGCGACGATCCGGTGCGGCTCAAACGCGGCGCACGCCTCGCAGATCGCATCGGCAAGCCCCGCGTGAAACGCGGCCGCGATCTCGTTCGCGCCGCGCCCGCGCAGACGATCGGCAACGATCGCCGCGAGCGTCGGACGAAAGTCCAGCTCACTCTCGCACACCGGAAACGCATAGGGCGCAGCCGGGGCGCTTGCGCGAGCGAGGTGCTCGACCCACATCGCCGCCTGTCCTTCGAACGTCGTTTCGCGCGTAAAGCCCAGCAGCGCCGCGACCGTATCGAACAAGCGCCCCACCGATGTCGTTGGAAACGTGCGGATCCGTTTGCGCGCGAGCTCGAGCGCGCCGCGATACCGCGCGGCGGGAAAAACGAACGGCGGCGCGGTGAGATCGGGCAATCCGTCGATCTGCTCGAGGAAGCCCGCCGCCGCCTGCACCGGAAAGCGCGCCGCGGCGTCACCGCCCGGGAGGAGTGCCGTGCGCAAATGCGCGGCGCGCCGAAATCCGGCGCGTACGCTGCCTTCAAAGATTTCGCCGCCCCAGATACTTCCATCGTCGCCGTACCCGGTGCCGTCGAAGGCTACGCCGATAACCCGTTCGTCCCAGCATCCGCGTTCCGCGAGCACGCTCGCTACGTGCGCGCGATGATGCTGCACCGCCAGGTGCCTCCCCGGCAGCGAGCGCGCGTACAGCGTCGAGGCATATTCCGGATGTGCGTCGTGTACCACCAGCAGATCTTCCATCCGGACTTCGTACATCGCGCACAGATCGGCGATCGTCGCACGGAACGCTTCGAAGGCGGCAAAGTGGTCGAGGTCGCCGATGTGCTGACTCGAAAATGCTTCCCCCGATACGACGAGCGTAATCGCATTCTTGAGGTCGGCTCCGACCGCGAGGATCGGCTCCGTAACCGGAAGCGTGGCGACCGATTCGGGCGCGAACCCGCGCGAGTGCCGCACGACTACGGGGCCTCGCTTCGTCGCGCGCGCCACCGAATCGTCGATTCGCCGCGCGATCTCGCGTTCGCCGATCAGGAAAGCGTCCGCGATACCGCCCAAACGCTCGAACGCATCCGCATCGGTGTAGGCGATCGGTTCGTTCGAGCGGTTCGCGCTCGTCATCACGAGCAGTTCCGGCGCACCGAACGCATAGAGCAAATGCTGCAGCGGCGTGTACGGAAGCATGATGCCGAGCTCGCGATTATCGGGCGCTACGCCGTCGAGATCGACGCGCGACTCGGCCAGCACGATCGGCCGCCGAATCGAGGCGAGCAGACGCATCGACTCGGCATCCAGCGTCACGTACTCGCACGCGACATCCGGGTCGCGCGCCATCACGGCGAACGGGCGTTCCTTGCGATACTTGCGCTCGCGCAGCGCCGTCACCGCGCGCGAGTTTCGCGCGTCGCACGCCAGATGATAGCCGCCCAACCCTTTGACGGCCACGATCGCGCCGTCACGCAGGAGCGCCGCAGCTTCGCGAATGGCCGCGGAGCCGCCATGCCGCGCGGAACCACCGGCCTCCAGCACGACGTTCGGGCCGCATTGCGCGCACGCGACCGGCTGCGCGTGGAAGCGCCGGTTCGCGGGATCGTGATACTCGGCGGCGCACGCCTCGCACATCGGCCAATCGCGCATCGTCGTGTTCGGCCGGTCGTACGGAAGGCCCAGAATGATGCTGTAACGGGGTCCGCAATCGGTACAGTTGATGTACGGATACTCGAAGCGGCGGTCGGCCGGGTCGAACAATTCGCGCAGACATGCGGCGCAGACCGGCAGGTCGGGCGAGATGCGCACCGTCGGAACGTCTTGTTTCTCGCTCGCACGGATTTCGAACCCGGCGAAGTTTTCGACCGTTGCCGGCGCCGATTGCACCGTCGCGACGCGTGCGGCCGGCGGCGGTCTCGTTTCGATCGCGCGCGCGAACGCATCGAGCGCGCCCGGCTCGCCCTCGGCGTGAATCTCGACCCCGCGCTCGCCGTTGCAGACCCAGCCGCGGATACCGTACTCGCGAGCCAGACGGTAGACGAAGGGCCGAAAACCTACGCCTTGCACGACGCCTCGAATCTGGAGGCGACGGCCGACGACTATCGCTTCACGTAACATCCGCGACCCTGCCACCCGATTCGTTCGATCTTGCCGTCGAGCACGAGCACCGGCAGCATGGCGGAATCGTCGACGAGATCGAGCATGCGCGCGCGCGCCGATGAGTCCGCATCGACGTCGAACTCGACGAACGGCTCGCCGTTCCATTCCAGGTCGTCGCGCATCAGCGCGGTGTACGGACACGTACGCGACCCGTAGAGTTCAAGCGGCATTCGGACGCAGCCGTTCCAGAAGTTCGCGCACGATGTGATAGATCAGCGCCTGGACCTCTTGAATGCGCGGAATGTAATCGCAATCCGCGACGATGGCGCAATCGACCAGCGATCGGCGCGCGATCTCGCCGCCGTCGTATCCCAAGAGCGCGACCGTGAGCAGACCGCGCTTGCGCGCTTCTTCCAGCGCGGCGATCACGTTCTTGGAACCGCCGCTCGTCGACAAGGCGATGGCCACGTCGGCCGGCCGGGCCTGCGCGATGAGCTGGCGCAAAAAGATCACGTCGGTACCGACGTCGTTGGCGATCGCGGTGATGCAGGCGGGTTCGAGCGCGAGCGAGATCGCGGGAATCGGTTTCATGCCGCCCTCCGGCAGCACGCAATCCAGCGCCCAATCGGTCGCGTCGGTCGCCGAGCCGCCGTTGCCGAAGATGAGCAGCTTGCCGCCGGCGTCGAGCCGTTCCCGAATCGCGATCGCCGCCCGAAGCATTTGCTCGATGCCCTCGCCCGCGGCGATCCCCTCGCGCAGGCGCTGCGCGTCGCGCGATTTTTCGAGAATCGACGCCGCGACCTCGTCGACCACCTCGTCGAGCGGCTGCCGCGCAGCGCCTAAAAACGGATAGAGAAACGTCGAGGCGCCGACGTCGTGGCCGGATTCGCGATGTTCGAGAAAGACGTGTACGCTCTCGTACAGCGCGTGGCAGAGCAGCTCGATCAGTTCCTGATGCACGTGCGGATCGTCGCTGGGAGCCGCGACCGCGTAGTCACCATCGCTTCCCGGCAACGCGAACGTCATTGCGCCGCGCGCGCCCGCTTCGCGCAACGCACCGGTGATCTCCGGATCGCCGCCCGGCGGCCCGAATCCCATCACCATGTCGTACGGTCCGGCAATCGCGGGAACCCAATCGCGAAACGCGATGCTCACATCCAGCGCCGGTAACGCGCGTTTGCCGACGAGTACGGGATGCTGGAATTCGACCGAGACGTGCTGCGCGTCGGTCGCATACGGCCCCTTGCCGAATGCGAGCAGCCGTCCACCCTGCAAAAATCGCTCGGCCATCGTTCGCGTTGCGATCGCGAGGGGCCGCGCTTGCTCGGGAAAGAATCGCTGCGCCGCGCGCGTGCGCTCCTCGATTCTTTCGAGAACGAACCGGTGCAGATCGAGCGAGGAGACCTTTAGCATATCCGCGGAAGCGGATCGCCGACCAGCATGTCGACGGCCCGCGACCCTCCGTAGCCGTTGTGCGCGAGGACGGTCTTAGCGGGTGCGGTACGGACTTCGCCGATACACGCGGCACGTTCGCCGCCGGGCACGGCCTGCATCGCTTCGAGCGCGACATCGGCTTCTTCGGCTGCGACGACGGCGAGCAGCTGACCCTCGTTCGCGATATGCAGCGGATCCAGACCGAGGATCTCGCAGGCGCCGCGAACCTCGTCGCGCAGCGGAATCGCGTCCTCGAAAATCGCGATTCCGAGCGCGCACTCCGATGCCAGCTCGTTGAGCGCCGTTGCGACGCCGCCGCGCGTCGGATCGCGCATCCAGCGCAAACCGGCGGCGGCGCTATCCAAGAGGGCGTCCACGAACGGCAGCACGGAGCGCGTATCCGAAACGAGCGTATCCGCTTCGAGATCGAGTTCGCCGCGGGCGAGCAAGATCGTGATCCCGTGATCGCCGATCGGTCCCGAGAGGAGGATCCGATCGCCCGCGCGCACCGCACGCGCGTCGAGTCGCGCGCGCGGATCGACGGTACCGATGCCGAACGTCGAGACGTACATTCCGTCGGCGAAGCCGTGCTCGACCACTTTCGTGTCGCCGCCGAAGATCGCAACGCCCGCGCGGCGTGCGGCCGACGCCACCGCCTCGACTTCGAGACGCAGATCGTCGCCGCGCAGACCGGCCTCCAAAATAAACGTCGCCATGAGGCCCACGGGGTGCGCTCCGGCCACGGCGAGGTCGTTGACGGTCCCGTTGACGGCGAGTTCGCCGATCGAACCGCCTGCAAAGCGCAAGGGTTTCACCACATACGCATCCGCCGTGGTCGCGACGCGGACGCCGTTCATGTCGAAAACCGCCGAATCGGAGAGCGGCGCCAGAACGGGATTGCGCAGCAGCGGCAGAATGAGCCCTTCGATCAACCGGCGCGTGAGTTTCCCACCGGCGCCGTGCGCCATCTCGATTTGCGGATCGCGGAACCGTACCTCGCCTGGCGGCCGCTCAAGGATGTCCATCAACTCGTCACCGGTTGTGCGTTCGCAGCGTCGTCCTCGTACCGCACGTAGCGATAATACGCGGCGCAGGCGCCTTCGCTCGAGACCATCAAGGCCCCGACGGGATGCTCGGGATTGCACTCTTTCCCGAAGAGTTTGCATTGCGGCGGCCGCAACACGCCTTTGAGCACTTCGCCGCACTGTGCCGCGCGCGGATCGGTCACGCGTACGCCGGGAATCTCGAATTGAACTTCGGCATCCCACGCGGCGTAGGCCGGCAGCAGCTTGAGCGCGGACTGCGAGATGAAGCCCAAGCCGCGCCATTCGAAGTACGGACGCAATTCGAAGACGTCGCTCATCGCGCGCAGCGCCGGCATGTTGCCTTCCCACGGAACGATGCGCCGATATTGGTTTTCGACTTTGGCCTCTTTGGCGTTGAGCTGCCGCACGACCATCAGAATGGCTTCGAGCAGATCCAGCGGTTCGAAGCCGGCAACGACCACCGGCTTGCCGTAATCGCGCGCGATGAACTCGTATGGGCGGCATCCGCTCACCGTCGAAACGTGGCCCGGGCCGATAAACCCATCCAGCCGCATATCGGGCGATTCGAGAATTGCGCGGATGGCGGGCACGATCGTGACGTGATTGCAGAAGATCGAAAAGTTGCGCACGCCCAACGCCTTGGCGCGCAGCAGCGTCAGCGCGGTGGAGGGTGCGGTCGTTTCGAAACCGATCGCGAAGAAGCAGACGTGCTTGGTTGGCTCGTTTTGGGCGAGCCGCAGTGCATCGAGGGGCGAGTAGACCATGCGAATATCCGCGCCGCGGGCCTTTAATTCAAGCGGCGTGCCGCGCGTTCCCGGCACGCGCATCATATCGCCGAAGGCCGTGAGGATGACGCCGGGATGTTCGGCGATCGACAGCCCGTCGTCTACGCGGCCCGTCGGCAAGACGCAGACGGGGCATCCGGGACCGTGCACCAATCTCAGGTTTTCCGGCAGCACGTCCTGCAGTCCGTGACGATAGATCGCGTGCGTGTGCCCGCCGCAGACTTCCATGATCCGGTATTCGTGATTGGGATCGACGCTACGCGCGATTTCGCCGGCGACGTTTCGTATCAGCTGCGGATCGCGGAACTCATCTACGTACTTCATTCGAAAGCGTACCCTCGCACCTCGTCCATCGCGAGGCGATCCTCACCGAGCGCCTTGAGCATGCGCAACTGGTCCTCGGCCTGTTCCGCCTCGATTTTGCTCATCGCAAAACCGACGTGAATGAGGATCCAATCGCCGACCGCGAGCGGTTGATCGACGAGCAGCCCCACGTTGATGTTGCGCTTGATCCCGGCCACGTCGACTTTGGCCAAAAGCGGCTGTTCTTCATCGAAAGCAACGATCCGGCCGGGGATTGCAAGGCACATGGCTACATCGACTTCATGCGCGCGTAGCGCATCGCATCTTCGGGAATCGACGTAAAGAAACTCTTCACGTCGCCGGAGTTGTTGGAAAAATTGTGTCCGATCTCGTCCAGCACGGTCGTAAGGTCCTCGCGCTCGAACGGCCCTTCGCCAGACATCGCGCGCGAGTTGTTGTAGCGCTTGAGTTCCCGGCGCGCGCTCAACGCCTGCGCGATGAGGACCGATCCGGCTGCGAGGCCCACGGCGCCGAGGATCACTCGTTTTCTCATGTGGTCGTCTCCTGTGTGAGCGGTAAGGTCGTTTCGCGTGCGAGCAGGCTGCGCACCAGCGCGACGGCGGGTTCGATCGCTCGCCGTACCGGTTCGCTCAACTCCATTCGCTCGATCGCACTCGCCGGTTCGCAACCGACGATCGTGATCTCCGGCCGCGGTCCCTCGAGCCGTTTCATGAATGCAAAGACGTTCGCAAGCTCCATGCTGTGGGAATCGGGCGCCGGTGCGAGCGCGTTCAAGTCGGGTTCGATGACATAGAGCGTACCCGCTTGCCCCCCGCGTGGAACGGCGTCGATCACGATCGCGCGGTCGTAGCCCGAGACCAGTTCGAAGGCCAGGTGAACGCCCCGAATGCCGTAGTCGGCGACTTTCACGTGGTGCGGCAGCCGTTCCAAAGCAAGCCGCCGAGCGACCTCGACGCCGAATCCGTCGTCGCCGAAAAAGATGTTGCCTACCCCCGCAATCAACGTGCGCATGGGCGTCTTGTCATGCTGAGCTTGTCGAAGCACGCAGCGCGGACAGGGGGGCGTAATGCGGGGTGCGTTTTTGTTGCGACGTTGACAATGGGAGTTAACGCGGGCTTCTTTTTGTCATGCTGAGCTTGTCGAAGCACGGAGCGCGGTACATCGCGTTGCTCGACAGGCTCGGCCTTCGAGCGGCTCTGCCCTTCGACAAGCTCAGGATGACAAGGGCGGGTCATCGGAGTGGCTCGATTTCTTCGGGGTAGAAAAAGAGCGAGCGGCCGTACCATTCGTGCAGGTCGCTGGCGGGATCGTCGTCGACGGTGACTGCGACGTACGTTAACCCTTCGAAATCTTCGTAGACTCCCTGCACGCGCGCACTCCGGTCGGCCAGAAACATATCCCAGCTGTCGGCGCGACGTTTGGGGTGCAAGCGCACGCGCGAGCCCTTCGCTACAACGGTGCCCGCAACGTCCAGCCGGCCCGATCCGGGCGACGGCTCGGTGGTGACGATGCCGTGGAGCGCAAATAGTTCGTCGGATGAAAGCGTCTCCGCGCGATCGACGATCGCCCGGGCCGCCGGGTCGGTTGCGCGCGCCTCGTCCTTCTCGGCATCGCTCATGGCGAGGACGCTGAGTTTGAGCAATTCGTCGATCTCGGTGCCGTCGAATGTATCGCCGTCGCTGCGCTCCGCGGTACGCGGAAAATCGTAGAGGATGATCGGGGACGACAGTACGAGCGCGGCGTATCGCGGATCGGGACCGGCGACGCCCGCGAGTACGGGCCACGTGTGCTCGTTCGTGCACGAGGCGGCCGCAGCGGCCGCAACCTGCGGCGGATCGAGCGGCGAGAGAAACTGCCCGCCTTCGGCGCGCAGCAGCGTGTGGGTCGAAACGAAGGCCGTGCGCAACGCGGTTGCGCGTTCTGCCGCCGGTACGACCTCCGAGTCGTTCTCAATCCGAACGGTCACCTTTTCGAGCGAACCTTCCGGTTCGCGTTTCACAAGTATCCGGCCGCGCAATGGCCAGCGGCGACGCACGATGCGGCCGGCCGTGACTCCGTCGCGGTCGCACAGCGGTTCGATCTCGACGGCGCCCGCGATCTCGATCGGCGTCTCGCTGCGGCCGCGCCTCGGTAGGATTGCGATCTCTTCTTCAACCGTTTCGTCGAACGTGATGTAACGCGTGCCGTCGACCGCGAGCTCCGCCACCGGCTCGAACGCCGCCCCCGACGCGCGCTCGACCGTGCGCGCTCGTACGTGCAAAAAGCGAACTCGCACTTCAACGTGCGGCGTCTGCCGTTGCGGCTCGAGGAGCACTTCGGTCTGCATGTGCGCGTTTTCGCCGGTTTCATTCTGCGCGTACGCGCGCGGAACGACGACGCCGAACTGCCAGCGCACGCGGTTTTTGGCCGCCGATGCCGTGTACGGGTAGAGCAGGTATCCCTCGTACAGCACGGCATCGGCGATTTTACGCAGTCCGTCGAACGCCGTCATTGCGGCTCCTTCGCTCGTTCGAGAAGACTCACGACTGCGTCGTCCCAACCCGAGAGCTGGGCTCCCGTCTTGTAGCGATAGAGTTCGTCGAAGGTGTCGCGCCGTACGCGTATCCATGCGGTATTCGGGAAATGCGCGTCGACGGCTTCCCGAAACACGTGCACGGGAATCTGGTAGCCGGCCTCTTTCTCCCACGGAACCATCTCGGCGGAGAAACCGGCCGGCGCGCGCTGGAACAGCGTTCCGCTAAAGAGCAGCGCGACCGGAATCTCGCCGTCGCCGAGCGCCTGAAGATACTTGTTCGCCGACACGTCGAAATCGTAGCTGCACGGCAGCAGCAGGTCGATCTCGGTTTCGTTCGTGAAGGTTGGCAGCGAGACGGAGAGGTGCGTCCACAACACCGTGCGCAGCGTCTCGCCCCATCGCGCGGGTTCGCCGAAGAGTTCGACCAGGCGCTCCTCTTCCGTTTTTTCGTAGTGCCGGCGTCGCGGTTCGATTTGAACTTGCACGCGCAGCGACAAACACGAGACCTCGATCCCACTGCCTTCGCGCACGCGCAAACGCAGCGCGACCGCCGGTGCTACGGCATACCGTTCCGCTCGCACGCCGACGATCTCGAACGACAACTCGCTCATCGCCGGGCCTCGGTAACCATTCCGGTGCTGCGCTCGCGCAGACGCTCGAAGAACGCGTCGATCGCGGCATGCGCGTCTTCGCCGCCGTCGAAGCCTTTCCAGGTTTTGCGAATCAGGCCGACGAGTTCGTAGCAGGCGTCGATCGGCACTAAGAGCGCGCGGCCGCCGCCCCCGCGATCGCGCGCGACCAGCAGTGCCTCCACGTCCGCTTCCATCGTCGCGAGAACGGGGTCGTGCTTAAATAGGCGATCCCAAACGTCGAGCGGCAGCAGCGACTCGGTCGCACCCGACGGTCCCGGATAAAAGGCCGTCAGCTTTTCGGATTCGGCCGTAAAAAAGAAGAACGCCAAACTGATCGGAATCTGCAATTCGTCCCACTGCGCGCCGGTCAACTCGACCCCGAGTTCCACATAGCGTTCCGGCACCGGTTTGTACCGCCCCTGCGCGGCCCCCTTCGGCGTGAAGAGCAGATAGCACGGCCGGCACGCGCACAGCAATCGCCGCGCGTTCGCATCGACCAAATGCGAATGGGCTTCGAAGAGCGGCGTCGCGCAGAGTTCGCACAGCTCCCCGGGAACCGGGGCCTTTCGTTCGCCGAGAAATCGCGCGAGCGGCGGCTGCATCGCGTACCAACCCTACGCGAGCGCCGGCATGGCGAGGCGAAAGCGCCCGGACTCTTCGACCATGGGCACCGGCTCGAGATGCGCAGGCCCGCCGATCTCGCGCCCGGCTTTGACGATGTCGAAGGACGCGCGACATCCGGCACACGTGAGGATCGGCCAGTCGAGCGACGCTTGCGCGAGACCGCTCATACAGCGCGGGCATTGGTTGCGATACGCATAGCGCGATTCGTCCGACCGGGCGAGCAGGACCGGCGCGCCGCCGATTTCGAGCGCCGCAAACGCGCCCGGGGCGAGTTCGGGGAACGAATCGAGCGCGATCCAATCGCTCAATACGCGCAACGTGCTGGTCGCAGCCGGTTCCGCGGCGATCGCACCTTCGGCCACGACGTCGGTGATCTCGGGCGCCGCCTCCAGAATCGCGCGGCGAATTGCGAGCCGCACCGTCTCCGTCGACGACGGACACCCGTGGCAGCTGCCGCCCAAACGCAGGTGCACGACGCCGTCCTCGACGCGCAGGATTTCGACGCTGCCTTCGTGCGACTTCAAATACGGACGCACGCCGTCGAGCGCGCGTCCGATTCGTTCCTCCAAACTTAACGGATGAAGCCCGTGCAGCACGAGCAGGCTCGCCACCAGATCGTCGCCGCAGAGGCGGTCGAAGACCCTGGGCGCGGCCTCCCCCGCGCACTCGTCGACCGCCTCGAGCACCCGCGTCAGACCGCTGCCGTAGAGGTGGACCAGCCCGCTCACCAATTCTTCCGCGTTGCCGCGCGCTTGTGCGGGCGTCAATACGCGGTCGAAATTGGAGAGCAGCGATTCGATCCGCTCGCCGAGCGTGCGAAGGTCTTGCATCGCCTCTTCCGTCATTCCATCGGATAGAACGGCGAGTGCACTTGCTCGAGCACCTTGCCTTCGCCCAGCCACATGTGCACGCCGCACGGCAGGCAGGGGTCGAAGCTGCGCACCGAGCGCATGATGTCGATGCCTCTGAAAGTCTCGGGCCCGTTCTCTTCGAAGAGCGGCGTGTTTTGCACGGCGTCTTCGTACGGCCCCGGGGTGCCGTAGCTGTCGCGCGGATTCGCGTTCCACGGCGTCGGCGGCCACGGGTGATAGTTCGCGATTTTGCCGTCGCGAATCACCATGTGGTGCGATAGCACGCCGCGCACCGCTTCGGTAAAGCCGCAGCCGATCGCATCTTTGGGAACCTTGAACTGCTCCCACGTTTTCGTGTGTCCGGCGCGGATTTCGGCGAGCGCTTTGTCGAGGAAGTGCAGCGCGCAGCCGGCCGCATACGCTTGGAAGTAGGTGCGCGCACGATCGCGCTCAATCGTGTTGCTCCACTTCGGAACCTTCCATTCGAACGTCTTGGCCGGCTTGGTTGCCGAGGCCGGAAGGTTGATGACGACGCTGTTGCCGGTCGCCTTGACGTAGCCGATGTCGACGAGCCCCGAAAGCGCGGTCGACCAGAGCCGCGCGATGGCGCCGCCGCCCGTATCGAGCGCGAGATAGTCCTTGCCGTCGTACCAGCGCGGGGACATCACCCAGCTGTACTCGCCGCTGAAGTCGCGTTTCTTCGGCGTGGGCAGCGTGTGCATGTTCCACGGATGACGCCGATCGACCGGGTTGCCTAGCGGGTCGCGTTGCACGAACGTCTCCTGGTTCTCCCAGTCGTTGTAGTACGAACTGCCGAGCAGGATGCGAATGCCGAGATTGATCTGCACGAGATCGTTGGTGACGAGCTTTCCGTCCACGACGACGCCGGGCGTCACGAACATGTGACGGCCCCAATCGGTCATATCTTTATATTCGAAATTACAGTAGTCGGGGTCTTGGAAACTGCCCCAGCAGCCGAGCAGAATGCGACGCTGCCCGACCGCTTCGTAGCCCGGCAAGGCCTCGTAGAAAAAGTCGAAGAGGTCGTCGTGCAGCGGCACGCAGCGTTTCATGTACTCCACATAGCGCATGAGCCGCGTCAGGTAGTCGGTAAAGAGCTGAATGGTCGCAACGGTTCCCGTTCCGCCGGCGTAGAGGGTCGACGGATGAACGTGGCGCCCTTCCATGAGGCAGAACATCTCGCGAGTGTACCGGCTGATGACCAAGGCTTCGCGGTAGAAGTCCCCGGTGAACGGATTGAGCGCCGTCATGATATCGGCGATCGTGCGGTATCCGTGATCGGCCGCGTGCGGCGCCTCGGTCTTCTTGGCCTTTTCCCACACGCTCGGATTGGTCTCGCGCACCATCGTCTCGCAGAAGTCGACGCCGACGAGGTTCTCCTGGAAGATGTTGTGATCGAACATGTACTCGGCGGCCTCGCCGAGGTTGATGATCCACTCGCCCAGGTGGGGAGGCTTCACCTTGAACGCCATGTTCTGCGCGTAGCACGAACAAGTCGCGTGGTTGTCACCGCAGATTCCGCAGATGCGGCTCGTGATGAAGTGCGCGTCGCGCGGGTCCTTGCCTTTCATGAAGATACTGTAGCCGCGGAAGACCGACGACGTGCTGTGGCACTCGGCGACCTTGCGGGCTTTGAAGTCGATCTTCGTGTAAATGCCGAGGCTTCCGACGATGCGTGTGATCGGATCCCACGACATCTCGACAAGCCGGCTGCCGCCGGTATCCTGCGTAGAGCCCGGCATATCTTTGATGGCCATGCCGCTACCTCTGAGGGTGAAAGAAGGTGAGGATGCGCTAGTAGCGCGGTTTGTAGCCGGTCGTCAGTTGCGTGCCTTTGTGCCGCCACTTCGGTTCTTGATCGAGCGTGCCGGCGGTGTATTTGCGCAACGGGCGGATGACGTTGCCGTAGAGCCCGCTCGCGAAGCTCGAAACGTTCGCTCCGGGCGGTTCGTCCATGAACGGCATGAACTTATCGGGGAATCCCGGCATCGTGCAGCCGATGCAAATGCCGCCGACGTTCGGACAACCGCCGACGCCGCCCATCCAACCGCGCTTAGGAACGTTGCATTTCACGACGGGTCCCCAGCACCCGAGTTTAACCAAACACTTCGGCGAGCCGTATTCCTTCGCGAAATCGCCCTGTTCGTAGTACCCGGCGCGATCGCAGCCCTCGTGAACGGTGGCGCCGAACAACCACTTCGGACGCAGGCAATCGTCGAGCGGAATCATCGGCGCTTGACCGGCCGCCTGCCATAACAAGTAGAGTATGGTCTCCGAAAGATTATCCGGGTGCGTCGGGCACCCCGGCACGCACACGATCGGAATGCCGGCGTGCGATTTCCAATCCCAGCCGAGATAATCGGGCACGCCCATCGCGCCGGTCGGATTGCCGGCCATCGCATGGATGCCGCCGTAGGTCGCACACGTGCCGACCGCGAGCACGGCCAACGCCTTGGGCGCGAGCCGGTCGATCCACTCGCTCGTCGTCATCGGCTGGCCGGTATCGGGATTGTTGCCAAACCCGCACCAGTAGCCTTCTTTCTTGATCGCTTCGTTTGGAATCGACCCTTCGATGACCAGCACGAACGGGTCCATCAAGCCTTTTTGAGCGTCAAAAAATGCTTTAAGGAACGCGTCGCCTTCGTTGTAATCGATCAGCGGCCAGAAGAATCGTACCTTGGGAAGTCCCGGCAATGCGCCCAGTGCGATCTCTTCGATCGACGGCTGCATCGCCGCGGTCAACGCGACCGAATCGCCGTCGCAACTCAGGCCTGCATTTATCCACAGCACGTTTACGAGAACATCGGACTTGGTATCGAACGCCATGCTACCCTCCCGTTAGGATTTAGGCCCCATCGGTAGGTCGCCGTCGCGCGTTTCGCGAGCGCGCGAAGCGGTCTATCGGTTACGTACGATTTTCAAAAACGAGTGTTACAATGTTGCAACGAATCGGCTTAACTATTGGATTCAAGCACCAGACTTCTGATAGAATCCGATTATACGTCCCTGGATACACGAACGGCAAATATATTTTTCCAAGCAACCACGCTGTATGCATGAAGTATCGGTAGCACTCTCCATAATCGACGGCGTTAGCGAGCAAGCGCTCGTGAGCCCTGGCACGGTGGTGGCCGTCCACGTGCGGATCGGCGCCTTTTCGGGCGTCCAAAAAGATGCGCTGATGTTTGCGTGGGAATTGGTTTCCGAAGGCACGGTCGCACGGGGCGCGCGACTGCTCATCGAGGACGTACCGGTCGCCGTAAAGTGCCCCGAATGCGGCTACGACGGTCCGCCCGTCCCGCCGCTGGCTTGCCCCGCGTGCGGGGCAGTCGGTTGCCCGATCGTACGCGGACGCGAACTGGATGTTGTCGCTATGGAGGTGGACGATGACGCTGCGGTTGATCGACGTTCAACAGTCGATACTCAAGAAGAACGGCACGCTCGCACGTGAGCTGCGCGAGCGCTTCAAAGAGAGCGGCACATATGTCGTAAACCTGCTCTCGAGTCCCGGTGCCGGCAAGACGACGCTGCTGGAAGCGACGCTCGGCGCGCTGCGCCCGGCGTTGCGCGTGGCGGCATTGGTCGGCGATCAAGCGACGGAAAACGATGCCGTGCGGCTCGCGCGCAGCGGCGCGCCCGTCAAACAGATCGTCACCGGCGCGGAGTGCCGCCTCGACGCTCAGATGATCGAACGCGCGCTCGCCGGATGGGATTTGGGCGAGCCCGATTTACTGGCCATCGAAAATGTCGGCAACCTCATTTGTCCCGCCGAATACGACTTGGGCGAAGACCTGCGCGTCGTCGTTTTCTCGGTGACCGAAGGCGAAGACAAGCCGTTGAAGTATCCGTTGGCCTTCAACACCGCCGATATCGCGCTCGTCACCAAAACCGATCTCGCCGAAGCGACCGGTTTCGACCGCAGCACCGCACTCGAGAACATCCGTCGGGTACACCCCGGCATCATCATCATCGAACTCTCCGCCCGCACCGGCGCCGGCATGGACCTCTGGCTAGCCTTCCTAACCACCCACATCACCCGCAAACGCCGAACCGAAGACCGCCCCACCCCCGCACCCATGCTTCGACAAGCTCAGCATGACAAAAAACAAACGCCCGCCCCCTTGTCATCCTGAGCCTGTCGAAGGACAGAGCCTGTCGAGGGGGCCGAGCCCGTCGACGAACGCAACGTGCCGCGCGTCGTGCTTCGACAAGCTCAGCATGACAAGGAACAAACGCCCGCCCCTTTGACCGGTCTAGCCTATTGCCTAAACCGGTCAAAAAAAAACAGCGCCCGCCCCCCTTGTCATCCTGAGCTTGTCGAAGGACGGAAGCTTGTCGAAGGATAGTGCTTTGTCGAAGGACGGAGCTTGACAACACAAGCAAGTCTGCGTGATTTTCTTAGGAGAGAGGGAGATTCGAACTCCCGGAACCCGTGAAGGTTCTGCGGTTTTCAAGACCGCTGCATTAAACCGCTCTGCCATCTCTCCGCATTGGTAACGGTGCCGCCGTAAGCATTGGGAATACCAAGCTTACACCCCTGCGGCGTAGGCCGGCCTTCGGCTTACGCGTCGTCTTTGCGATGGATCGACGCGATGACGTCGTTTAGCTCTTCTCTGTCGGCTCGCCGTGCCGCCATCGCGGCTGCAAATCGCTCGCGGTATTGGCCGTTGAATAGACTCGGCAGGAGGATGCGACGGTAGACGATCATCGACGCGAACATGAGAACGAGCCCTACGAGCAGTGCCGGCAAGGTGAACAGGAGCAGCGGCGGCACGAAGAACCCCGCGATGGCGAGCGCGTAGGCCGCAACCCATGCGCCGCACAAAACGTACGCGCTGCGGGGTGGACGCGGGTCCGCCCGCGCGAGTTGCACGAACGGCCAAACGCACATGAACCCGACGAGCAAACCGAAGAGCCCTAGGACGGCGTCGGTTCCCGCGCGGGGCGGCAGCTTCCCAACGACCACGAAAAAAATGACGAGCGCGGCAAAGATCGCCAAATTCGTATAGTATCGGCGCCGGTAGTCCGGCGGTAACCGGTTCAACCACATACGGCGGCATTTGGCCAAACGACGAGGGTTGCCCCCCGAATTTGCTCGAACCATCGGGGATGCTTCTGCCGCTCGTTCTCGCCTTGGCTACCTCGAATGCGCCGGCCGCTCCGAACTGCTCGCGCCAGGCATCGGTGTTGCATGCGGTGGCGCCGGTCTATCCCGATAGCGAAGTCAACGCGGGCCGCGGCGTCGAGAGCGCCCTCATTAAAATAACGCTCGACGCCGGCGGTAAGGTCGTGAAAACATCGGTCTATCAATCCACCGGCAGCGCCGCGTTTGACCGAGCCGCGTTGGACGCGGCCAGTGCGTCGTCGTATCAAGCGGGGGAAGTCGACTGCCGGCCGGTGGGTGGAACGTTTCTGTATCACGCGGTCTTTGCGCCTCGCGGCGCGGCCCTCTCGAACGGCAAAACGGATCCGTGCAATCACGCCGCTGCGGTCACGCAAATCCTGGCTCCGAATTCGGCGGGATACACGTTCACCAAACCGTTCCCGCTGAAGGCGACGATTGCCGTCAACGTCGACGCGACGGGACAGCCGCAGACGGCATCGATCGTGTCGTCGTCGGGCGACGCCGCCTTCGATTCGCTGATGTACGCCGTGGCCGCGAAAGCGTCGTACGTGCCGGCGATGCTCGATTGCAAAGCCGCCGCGGGAACGGCCCTGCTGAGCTTCGGCCTGGTTCGCAAATAGCGCGTGGAGCACGTCCGCCACGTCGCGACGCCGCTCGGAATCGCGTTGCGTCTGGTCTCGAATGGAAGCGCGATCGTCGAAAGCGATTTCGTGCATACCAAACCACACGCGCGCGCGCCGGCTGCGCGCGATGCGCTGCTGACCGAAGCGAGCGCACAGGTCGCAGCGTACTTTCGCAAGCGCCTTCATCGATTCGATCTTCCGCTAGCGTTTAGCGGGACGCCGTTTCAAATCGCGGTGTGGCGGCTCGTATCGCAACTCGAGGCCGGCGAACTCATCTCATACGGCGAGGTCGCGCGTGCGATCGGTCATCCGCTCTCGCACCGCGGCGTCGCTGCCGCCATGGGGAAGGCGCCGCTCGATCTCTTCATTCCCGCGCATCGCGTGGTCGGCGCGGACGGACGCATCAAAGGCAGCGCCCCCGGATCCATGCGGCGCCGGCTGCTCGCGTTCGAGGGCGTTACGGTCCGATAAGGCGCCGCAACTCCACGAGCACGCCCGCACCGTTATTGCGGTCGGCGGCTTCGCCTATTTTCGTAAACTGCGCGGCAAAGTTGATCGTGCGCAGGCCGAAGAGCACCTCGGAATGCGCGTGACGTATTCCCACCGCGACCGACGCATCGACTTCGCTGGCTCGCTCGTCCTTCGTGACCGACGGCGAGCCGTCGCTAAAGATAAAATGGTCCGCGCCGTAGAGGCGCGGCGCGCCGCCGATTAAGATCTCGGCAAAGTGCGACCCGCGCATCGGCGCGCGATAAAACGCCTCGTAACGCACGCCGGCCAGGCGCGAGCCGGCAACTTGAAAGATGTTGGGAAGCGGCGTCGCCTGATTGATCACGGTCGCCCCGATGCCCAGCCAGAGGCGCGATTGCGGATCGACTGCAAAGCGCACGGCGCCGTTAAGCAGCGAGAGTTTCGGCGTCGCTTGGCCGTAGAACGCCGACGGGCGTTGCGGCAGGCTCACCGGCGGAATTCCCTCCACATGCACGCCCAAGCGCCGCAAGGTCGCGCCTATTTCCAACAATGCGCCGGCGCCGGCGCCGCGTTGACTTCCGCCGACGTCGCTATGTACGCCGGTGACGCCGAGGCCTTGAACGCCCAAGTAGAACGGCGGGGGCGCAACCGCGAGTGCGAGCGAGAGGAGCAGCCGCGCGGCCTTACTGTTTGGTCGCATCGATGAGTAGGATGCCTCGCGCGTTGGTATGTTGGAACTGATCGAGCGCCGAAAGCGCGGCGCCCACGGGGCTATCCGGCTGCATCGCCTGCGTGACCGACATGCCGATTCGCGCCTGCACACGCGAATCGATGGTGGCGCGCATGGCGCTTGGAAGCAGTCGATATTTGCCGATGAGATCGAGAACCGGACCGAGTTTCGTCGTCACGAGCGTCGGATCCATCACGACGACGAGCAGCCCGACTTTCTTGCCGTTTTGCTGCGTCTGAAACGAGGCGAAGTCGAGGCCGACGCGGTTGGCCTGCGCGCGCGCCTCGTTTAGATTCTCGCTCGCCGCCACCGTGTAGCCGACGGGCGGTTTGGCGGCGAGCGAGTGCACCCACGCGCTCAACGCGGGAAACGAGGCGGTCGACGAGGCGATGACCTCGTGCCCCGAATACGTCCCGCCGCCCTCGGAGAGCGCCGACGCCGAGGTGGCGGCGCCGGCCGGATTCGCGCTTTGCGTGTAATTTTTGGCGGCCAGGACGTGCGCTCCGGTGTAGAGCGGAAACGCAACCGGATTGCTAATCGACGGCGCCGGCGCGGGCGTAGACGTACTCGCTGCCTGATTCGACTGCGAGCAGGCCGCGAGCGCGACGACCGAAACGAGGAGAGCGGCCAGGCGGTGCTTCATGTACGATCCTTTCACAGGTGGCTCGCTCTTCGAGGAAAAGCGGGGCATGCCCCGTAAGGTCGCTCCGGTGGCATCCACTGATTTCGACGAGTTTTGGCCGCGCTATCTGCGCGCCCACAGCGATCCGCGGACGCGGGCGATGCACGTCGCGGGCACGATCGCCGCATCGGCACTCGTGCTCTGCGCGATTCCCACGCGCAAGCCCTGGCTCGCGCTCGCGGGGCTCGCCGCCGGGTACGGGCCCGCGTGGCTCTCGCACGCCTTCATCGAGCACAACAAACCCGAGACGTTTCGCGCGCCGCTGGCATCCTTGAAAGCCGACTACATCATGGCCTGGCACGTACTGCGCGGAACGATCGATCAGCAACTCGCCGCAAACGTGACGGAGTAAATGTCCGAACAGCTCTCCTATAGTTCGTATCTTCAGGTCGACGATCTGCTAGCGCTTCAGCGGCCGCTCTCCGCGCCCGCGCATCACGACGAGCTCCTCTTTATCGTCATCCATCAGGTCTACGAGTTGTGGTTCAAGCAGCTCCTGCACGAGATCGACGCGGTCATGCGCGATCTCGAGCGCGACGATCTGCTTCGCGTTGGGAAGCACTTCCGCCGCATCTCCACCATTCAACGGCTGCTCGAAACGCAGGTCGACGTGCTCGAAACGATGACCCCGCAGGAGTTCAATCAATTCCGCGACCATCTCAACCCCGCGAGCGGTTTCCAATCTATCCAATTTCGCGAGATCGAATTCACGGCCGGCCTGCGCCACACCGAGACCCTCAAGTTCATCGAGATGGACGAGTCGCAGCGCGCGCGCCTCGACCGGCGATTGAATCAGCCCTCGCTCTACGATCGGCTCAAGGCATTGCTCGTGCGGCGAGGCTTCGCCGCGGAATCCCACGACGAATTGATCGAGAGCATGCGTCAAATTTACACGAACGAGCGCGACCACTACGATCTCTATCTCTTACTCGAAGAGTTCATCGAATTCGACGAGCGCACGCTGCTGTGGCGCAGCCGCCACATCCGCATGGTCGAACGCATGATCGGAGCGAAGAAAGGCACCGGTGGATCGCTGGGCGCGACCTATCTGGCGACCACGCTCGACCGGCGTTTTTTCCCCGAACTTTGGGAAGTTCGCACCTATCTCGGCAAAGGAACCTACTGATGGATACGATGACGCAAGCGGTCTTGCGCGATCGCTTCGCAACGCTCGAAACGTCGACGTACCTGGTCTCGCACTCGATGGGCGCGGCTCCGCTCGCGGCTAAAGATGCGCTGGTGAGTTACTGGGAGGATTGGGCGCAAGACGGTCCCGAGGCGTGGGAACGCTGGCTGCCGCGCATCGGCGAGATCGCCGACGGGCTCGGCGAGATCGTCGGCGCTCCGGCCGGCAGCGTCTTCCTCGCACCGAACGTTTCCGCGCTGCAAGCCGCGCTCGCCACCTGCCTGCGCTTTACGCCCGAACGTAACGAGGTCGTGTACGAAGCCCTGCAGTTTCCGTCGCTGACCTACGTTTGGACCGAGTGGCAGCGATATGGCGCGCAACCGCGGGTGGTTCCCTCAGACGACGGCCGCACGATTCCGACCGAGCGTATCATCGCAGCCATCACCGAGCGGACCGTCATCGCGATTCTCTCGCACGCGTACTACGTCTCGGGCGCGCTCTGCGACGTTCGCGCCATTCAAGCGCATTGCCGCAAGACGGGGACCCTGCTCTGCGTCGACGCATATCAAACGACCGGCGTCTATCCGTACGACGTGGTCGAGTGGGATCTCGATATCGTTACCGGCGGCAGTCACAAATGGCTCTGCGGCGGCCCCGGCTGCGGCTGGATTTACGTGAAGCCGTCGCTGCGCGAAACGTTCGAACCGGCAGTCACCGGCTGGATGGCGCACGCTCGGCCCTTCGCATTCGAACCCGCACCGATGACGTGGAATCGTTCGATGTACCGGTGGGGTACCGGCACGCCGACCATTCCCGGCTACGTGGTCGCCAAGCCCGGACACGATTTGATCAAACGCGTGGGCGTGCGGAAGATTCGCGAGCACAACGTGCGCTTGACCACGAGGATCGCGGAGATGGCGCTCGAGCGCGGCCTGCAAGTCAACACCCCGCTCGACCCGAGCAAACGCGCCGGCTGGATCGGCATCGACTTTCCAAACTCGCAAGCCGCGTACGATCGGCTCGTCGATCATCGCGTCTTCGTGGACTATCGCCCCGGTTGCGGTATCCGCGTCAGCCCGCATTTTTACACGACCGACGACGAAATCGACACCTTCTTCTCCACGCTCGAGAACGTGCGGAAGTAGGGCCGATGCGGCTCGCGCGAGGAGCGCCCGGATAGTGGCGACCTCCATGCTCGTCGACCATCGCAATATAGGCGCCGCGTTCCGGCGCCTTTCTGTTCCGCTTGCCGTGGCGCAACTCGGCGATCAACTGCTCGGTATCGTCGATACGATCGCGATCGGAACGCTGGGCACGGTCGCGCTGGCGGGAGTAACCGGCGCGAGCGCGATTTTCATCACGGTCATCTTCGCGATCGGCGGTTTTTGGAGCGGCCAAGGCATCATCGCGGCGCAGCGCGTGGGCGCGCACGATATCGACGGCTTTGCCAAAACCGTTCGCGCCGGGTTCGTCGTGCCGTTCTTTTGCGCGGTCCTCGCAGCGTTTCTAAGCCTCGCGCTCGCGTTGCCGGCCATGCATCTGCTCGTCGGTCATCTCGCCAGCGCTCGTGCCGGCGCGACGTACCTGACGTTGCGCTGCTTCTCGCTGATCCCGATCGCGGTCTCGGGTTCGCTGATCACCGGTCTCGGCTCGGCCGGCAATCGCAAACTGGGGATCCTCGTACTCGTCGCCATCAACGTGGTCCACATTCCGTTGCTCTTCGTGCTCGCACTCGGTCTGGGGACGCACCATCCGCTCGGCATCGTCGGTGCCGGCATCTCGTCGCTGCTCTCGGAGACGATCGGCGCGCTGTGGGCGATCGGCTACGTGCTGCGCCGCCCGATCTATCGCATCTTTTCGAGCCTTACGATCGATCTGCGGCTCGCGCTGGAATGCGCGCGACTCGGCTTACCCGAATCGGTCTTCCTGCTCGCGGTGGTTCTCCCGGACGTTTTCATCATCGGAATGCTCGCGCCGTTCGGCGCGGCCGCGATTGCCGCGTTTCGCGCGCTCACGGTCGTCTCCGATCTCACGTTCGTCGTACCGAGCCCGTTGCAGGCCGCCACGCAGACGGTCGTCGGACAACGTTTGGGTGCGCGCGACGTCGCCGGCGCAAAAGCGTTCTTCTCGCGCGCTCGACGAGTCGCGTTTTGGATTACGACGTGGACGGGGGTTGGTGCGGCGATTTTCGCGTGGCCGCTCGCGTATATCTTCACGCTCAATGCGGCCGTTGCGTCGGTCGCCGCGCTCCCGCTGGCGTTTCACATGACGACGCTGCCCATCAAAGGGTGGGCGATGGTCTCGATGGCGCCGATTCGCGCGTCGGGCGACACGCGCTTTTCGATGATGATCGGACTCGTGACGAGCGCGCTCGTCCTACCGATCGCCTATCTCTGCATCGTGGTACTGCGCATCGGGCTGTGGGGCGTGCCGATCTCGTGGATTCTCGCGTGGACGGCGCGCGCGATACTGACGGCGATCAAGCTGCGCGACGAGTCCTGGACTCGCCGCGCGCTGGTCGCCGTCAGGTAACGCATTAGCTAGACGGTTACGGTGTTTTCCGTAGCCGCCGCGCTGTAACCAAAGTAGAACGCAACGATCGCGGTGATCAGATGCAGGCCGGCATCCCAGCCGAAGAGCGGCACGAGCCCGAAGACGGTGTTCGTCGCCGGGATAATACCGAGAATAAAGAGCACGACGAAGATCCATCCGTTCGCACGGAAGAAACTCTTTCCGGCCATAACCGACCCGGCCGCACCAAGCGCCCAGATGCCGATCACGATGTGCACGATGCTGTGCAGCCAGTTCACCGTGAAGACGCCGAGTTCGTTATTGTAAAACTGGCCGAGCGCCAGATGTGGATAATCCGCCGGAACGGGCGGTGAGATTCCCGGAATGAAGCCAACGATACCGACGATGATATAAATGATCCCGAAGATCCGAGCCGCAAGGCGTATTTGCATTATCGCTCCTCTCGCTAGTTCGGCAGGGCCGGCATGGCAGCGGCCGGTTGCCTCGTTTGATTGCTTTGTTAACAAAGGAGTTCCCTGCCGACCCCACCGGTAAACGCGGCCGACGGGTCCGAGGGTGCGTTTCGTGCAACGCTCACGCTCATGTTCTCGTCGATACGGTTGCTCGCGTTAGGAGTTTGGATTGGCGCGATGCTCGGGTTCGCTTTCGTCTTCGCGCCGATCGCCTTCCACACGATCGGGCCGACACCGCAATTCGCCGCGACGATCGCCGCCTGCGTGGAAGCGTTAACGAGCGCGGGATACGTCCTGGCCGCCATCGCGGCGCTGGCTTCGCTGCCGCAGTTTCGTTCGCATCCGCGCACCTGCGTCGCGGTCATCGCGCTGCTCGCGATCATGACGCTGCTCGGCGCCTACGAAACGCACGCACTCGTGCCGCTCATGCAGCACACGGCATTACAAACGCCCGCTTACGACGCACTGCACCGCCGGTCGAGCGGCGTTTACAGCGCGATCTTGCTCGCCGGAATCGCCGCCTTCATCGTCGCCGCCGCATCGCGAACGGCCCGGCGCGCCGCTAGTTCGAGATGAACGTGTAGGTGAGAATCGAGGTATTCGGCGCGGTCGTCCCGCCGGAGATTTGGACTTTAAGGTTGTTGACGACGTCGTAAGGCTGGCGCCGCGGTGCCACGCCCGCACCTGTGTCGACGAGTTGGGTACCGTTGCCGGCGGTGGGAATGACCGTGAAGACGGTCGAGTCGAAATTCATTCCGCTGCCGGCCGAGCTGTGCGAGAGATCGACCATGTGAAGCAACTCGTTCGAAGGTGGCCCCGGCGCGTTGGCGGGATTGTTGTTCGTCGAGACGTACAGCTGCCAGCCGATCGGGTTGGCGGCGTTCGTAAAAACGCTCACTTGTACGACGTCGGTTCCGGCGTTGGACGTTCCGTTCGCGATGTTGCCGAAATCCAGCAAATTCGTCGCCTGAATGTACGTGCACGCGCTGGTGCAGCTCGGTGAGGCCGTGCCGCCGCCGCCCAGAGGGCCAGGGTCGGCGCTCGGCCATACGGAGATGCCTAGTTGCGCGGAGAGAACGACCTGCAAGTCGGTGTCGCTAAACCAATTCTCAGAGGCGTTGATCGCGCCGTTGACAACTGCGGGAAATTTGGCGGTTTGATTGACTTCGTATGGCGCCTTCATGGCGAAGGTAACATCCAACTTGCCGCCCGGCGAGATCGTGCAGGCCCCTCCGGAGTTCACCAGCGTGATATTTCCATTTGCGGAGCCGCCGGTCGGGTTCGCATACGTTGCGGCGCAGTGCGTCCAGCCGCTGCCGGAGAGCGTGGGCGCCGACGTGATCTGCCAGCCTTGCCCCGTGCCGCCGTTATCACGTGCGTCGGCGCCCGACGTATCCAAATACGGAATGGTCACGACGGCAGAGGTAATGTTGTTGCCGGCGCTGCTGGTGTTATCGATTTCGTAGACGAACGTGTTGCCGAACGTGCTGTTGCTGTCGGCACCGATTTGCGGCGTGGTGTTGCTCGGCACGGCCGAAGGCGCGCCATAGCTGCCGACCTGCACGAAGCCCGAGGTCGCGGCAATCGAGGTCACGTTCAAGGTGAAGGCGTGTCCCTTTGACCAGCCGTTCCCGTTTGCGCCGTGCGCGTACATCGTCGCGGCGATCGTGCCGGGCGTATTGCCGACGTTGAACGGCGCGTTGAATGCAAAGCTCGTTCCCGGCGCGAGTGCGTTCTGTTCGACCACCTGGCTGCAGGCGGGCAGGGCCGGCTTGACCGGCGGGGGATTCTGCGAAGGACCGTCGGCGGTAACGAACTGCGACGCGCAAACGCCGAACCAATAGTCGGTCGTCGCGCCGCCGAAACCGGGCCCGCTGCCTAAATACTGCCACGTTCCCGGCGAGATTCCGGCGAACGTCGCCGGATTCACGACGCCGTTGGGCAACTCGATCACGACCGCGTCGACGTAGTCGGGATACGGATCTTGCGCGATCGTCGTATTCTGCACGGCAACGTTGACGACGTTGTTGGTTCCCGTGCCTTCGGATTGCGGCGTGAACACGGGCGCGATCAATCCGCCGTCTAGAGAGTACGACGCCACGGCGGTTGAGTCGACCGGGCTCGCCACGCCGACGAAGACGTTTTGCAGCCCGCTGGGCGTGAGCGAAACCGGCGTCGGCTTGTAGGCTTGAACCGTGAAATCCGTGTAGGCGAACGAAGACGGCGGATCGTTCGCAACGTCGAGATAAATCGTCTGCGTGCCGTTGACCGGCGGTATGCCGGTGTTGGGATTGAGCGGCTTGAGACAGATCGATCCGTTCGGCGGCAGTCCGGCCGGGCAGTTCGCGGCATCCACCTGCCACTTGGTCGGGCTGTTGGGATCGACGCTTACCTGCACGTTGTAGCCACCGGTTTGATACCCCGGCGGAAAGACCACCGCGATGCCGGTCATCTTCCCGGCACCGGCGCTGGACGTGTCGGAAATCGTGACCGCATAGACGTCGTTTAACGATCGCGACTGCGGGAACGGCTCGTTGGTGGAATAGAGCGCGCCGCTCCAACCGGCGATCTGGCGCGGGTAATACCCATGCTGTTCTTCACCGGCGGCCCCGCCGCCGACGTATCCCACGCCCGAGTTCGTAACGCCTAAACGCGTGACGCTGGCGGTTCCCGAGTCCGTGTTCGCGCCGCTATTGGTAAAAAAGACCGGATTGCTCGATGCGGCGTTATTCTTTTGCGACCACGCCAATCCGTCGGCCGGTAAAATTGCGGTCACGCCCGTACATCCGCCGGTACACTGCCCCGCGCCGCCGACGTTTTGGAAGGTAAGATTCGAGAGTTGAATGGATGCGTTTACCGGCAGGCTTTGGCTTGCCGTGATGGGGTAAAGCGCGAGTCTCGAGCCTGCGGTATTGCCGGCCCCCAGATTCGTAAGCGTGACGTTCCAGCTTTGGCCGGCCGAATCGACAACCGTTTCGCTCGTGACGCCCCCTGGAAGCGCAATCGTTATGCCTTTTCTGCCGGTGTCGAAGTAGACGCCGGCCAGCGGGTCGCCGTTTCCGACGCCGTAATAGGTATCCCCATCGTTGGTGAATTGCAGACCGGCGGGCGTACTCGCGCCGTTCGGTAAGACGAGCGCGGTCCCCGTGACGGCCGTCCCCGCCGCGTTCGTGAACTGCGTGAGCGCGTTGTAGCCGAGAACTTGGAAGGCCTCCGAGACCTGCACGTAGCCGGAGTTCGTATCGTAGGCGTTTACCAGATAGGTATTCGGCGCGTAATTGAGCGGCTGGTAATTATTTAGGAACGTGTCCGTAAGCGAAAGCGCACCGCCGTTCGGGTTCCCGCACGTGACGTCGTACTGGTTGGCGGGTTGGTCGGCGTAAACGCGTCCGTTCGGATCGCTGATCGAGAAGCAGTAGAAATCGCTCGAATTGAGGCCCGACATGTTGATGTTCACGCCGCCGACCGACTGATCGGAGGTATTGTCGAAGGCGAACCGGACGCCGGGAGTTGCGAGCGGATTGGGACCGGGCGACGGATTGGAGCCGGTTACCGGAGTGAGGTTCACGAGCCCCGATCCGCCCGACGTCGTCAGCGCAACTTCGGTCTGCGCGATACGGCGCTGCTGCGTTTTATCCCAAACCACGATCGAGTACGCGGCTGCGAGATACCCGCTCGTGATCGGCCACGCAATCGTAAGCGTCCCGCCCGGCGCCGTTTGCCCCGGCGAGGCATTCGGGTCGCACAACCCCATGTTATTTCCGGGAACGCCCGTCCTGGCCGGCGCGTAGTAGACGCACTGCGGATTGGTCGACGTTTGCTCGATGTACACGACGTAGTTGTCGGTCGCGGGCAGACCCAGTACGTTGATATACGCGTTCGTGGTTCCGGCGGCGGGGATGATGAAATTCGTCGACGGCACGCGCAACGTGTTGTCCGCATACGTGATCACGCCGTTTGCCGATCCGACGGTCAGGTAGACGACCGCAATCCAAACGCCCTGCGTCACGTCGTACTCGCCCAGAACGTACGTGCCCGGATTCGCAAGGGTCACGTTCGACTGCGGTCCGTACACGTTACCGTTCCCGAAGAAATTAACGGAGTACTGGCCGCCGAGCGTCTGCGCTAGGTTGTTGTTCGCGTCGATATAGTAGTTCTGAAGCGTGTCGCCGTCGTGCACGAACGCCTCGACGCCGCGCACCGCAATCGTGCAGCCGACGTTAAAAATTTCTCCCACCGACGAGCCGCAGTTGCTCACTTCCGAATACTGGAGCGTTGCGAACTGCGCCGATTCAGGGCGGCGGATCGACATCGGCATCCGGGCGCGCACGGTGGTGGCCGTGTTCGACGCGTTGCGCCGAGGCAGCACTGCGAGACGTGCCAGCGACTCGGGAACGCCTAATTGCGAGTTCATCATGGCATCCACCGCGCCGACGGGCGTTGGGAGCGCGAGCGGCTGCGACGTCGCGGGGGCGCTTCCCGGAGCAGGCGCAAACGTCGGCCGGACGACCGGGTGGGGAACCGGGAAGTGAATCGGACGCGGTCCCTGCGGGTCGTCGATGGGATGCACTTGGGCGAGCGCCGTCAGCGTCGTCGTAAACGCCAGCACGGCGGCGGCGACGATCCCCAGCACGCGCCGCTTACCGCGCATCAATAGTACAGCGTATACACGGCATTCGTGCTATACGCTCCTCCGGGGACGCTTGCGGGAATGGAAAGAGTGAGATCGACGCAATACGTGTGGATCCCGCCGGCGGACGCCATCGGAACGAACTGCGCCGGATAGACCACAAACGGCGTCGCGGCCGGTTGGGGCGTATTGAGCGTGTCGTACGAATTGTTCGAGAGCGAACTGCCCGGAAACGTGCCGGATGCGAAATCGTTCGAGAGGCCGTCCCGCAGCGTCCAACGCGTGATCGTGGTGTGCACCGTAACGTGATACGCGCAAGGCTGGGTTACGGTCGTGCCGGCCACCGCATTAAAGAGCACGGCGGGCTGGTCCGCATAGAGAAGCGTGGCGTTTGGATCCGGCGTCACTTCGGCCTCGACTTTAACGCCGTTCTGCGCGCCCGGCGGCGGCACCGCAGCGACGAGTACCCCGTCGCCGTCGCGCGCGAGCTGCGCTTCGCTTCCGCCGCCCCGTTGACGCAGCGCCATCCGAACGGAGATGCCGCGATCGCCCGACGAGGATGATGGTGCGTAGACGATCGGGGCCGGCGTCACGTTAACCAGGATGTATACCGAGCGCTGCGAGCGCTGCGATTGGATGAACCCCGCCTCGCCATGCGTGCCGAGCGCCAACCCAATCGCCGCGAGTACGAAGGCGGCCGTCGCAAGACGTAACGAGCGTGCGATCTTCATCGAGGCACCACGGTGTACACGATCCAAACGAAGTAGTTACCGCTGGTCGCTCCCGGCGGCACCTTCAGCTGATAGTCGAAGTAGTAATCCCCGGTCGCGTTCGTCGACGCGTAGGCCGGCGCCGGGTAGGACGCGTAGGTAATGCTGGGCGGAGTGCCGGGCGTTACCGCACCGGCCGTACGAAAAAACGGATAGGCGGGTGAGTACCCGGTGTTGGTGTCGCTCTGCGTAGTGCCGTCCACCGACGGAAGATAGTAGAGCGTTTGGTTGAGGATTTGCGTCGAAGCGTCGCTCGAATTATAAAAGTCCGCGGTGCCCTCGGCGTACACGTTGAACCCGCTGTTGTCGTTGGTGACGACGTTGAGGTGGGATGCGTACTTATACAAGTAGTTCGTGCCGGCGATCACCGGACCGAAATCGACGGCGCCGGCATTCAGACTCGCGTCCGGGCCGTAAACCGGCGACGGCTGCGCGCCGAACACGGCCTTGACCGAGCCGAAGCCCGCGGCATAGTTCGGCGTCAGGGCGATCTTAACGAGCGCCTGCGCGTACCACTTGACGTTGATGTTGCCAGTCGCGGCGCCCGCCGGCACGATCGTCGAAACGATCGCAGCCGCCGCAAACGCCCAGGCGGCAATCCTAGTTCGCACTCGCTCACCTTCCTTTGTGAACTATTGCGTGCCGAAGTTGATCTCGCCACCGGTCATCGTCTTGCCGCCGTAGTCGATCGTCGCGATCGCTTGATATTTGCCCGGCGGCAACCGTTTTCCGTTGACTTCGATGAGGCGATCTCCGCCTCGTTCTACCAGCTCTTGCGATGGGAAAGCCACGCGATCGACGGTCTGTCCGTTCTTCTGCACTTCGAGCTGACCGCGCAGATAGACGTGAGCGTTTCCCAAATTCTTAAAGAGCACTCGGTACAGCTCGCCCGCCGGAGCGGGTGAAGCCGCCATTTTCGCGATGGCGCCGTCGATTTTCACGGTGCCGGGAATCGTCATGTAAATCTTCGTTGCAACGCGTGCCGAAAATGCCACCGCACCCGCGCGGCGCACCGGACGCGTTTGAAAAAATACGATTCCCGCGTATTCGCCGCTCAGGTTTCCGGCCGGCACTGCGAGCGACAGGCGGACCTGTTGCGTCGTGCCCGCCGGCAGATCGAACTCGCGAGGGTTGATCGATGCCCACCGCATCAATGAGTCGCCGCGCGTACCCGTTTTCTCGAATTCGTAATCGCCGTTTTGGGCCAAAGCGAAGTCGATCATCGTCGCCTGCACGTGCGTGGAATTCGAAGTGGAGTTGTGCACGGTGACGGGGACGTTGTACGACGAGCCCGGCGTCATGGCGAGTTCCAGTTTAGCCGGCGAGACGTCGAGGCCGAGACCGTCGGAATGGACGGGGTTCGGCATCAGCGCAAGAGCGCCGATCAGCGTCAAGAAAACGAGTGCGCGGAAGTGTTTCATGCGGTGAGCGGTTCGCTGCAGGACGGCGATGCGCCCCGCAGCGAGCCTATCTCTCTCTTTGCGAGCTTAGTTTGCAACAAGCGTGTAGGTGACCGTGTAGGATTGAGCGCCGCTCGGCGAGGTCGGGCTGAGGATCAATTCGAGATCTTCGCCGACGTTCGCACCGGCCGGATAGGCAGTCGTCGAACTCGCGACCTGCAGGCCCGGAGGAGCCGCACTCGGGAGCGTGGCGGCGCCGGCAGCGCAAGCCGCACCGACGGGAGAAGCCGCGCGGGCCGTCTGCGTCGGACCGGCAGCACCGCTGATGGTTGCGGGGAACGAACCGCCGTTGCCGTTAGCAAACGCACACAGCGTGGCGCCGGTCACCGCGGCGCTCAGCGCCTCGGAGAGGGTCCAGTTCGGCGAGTTCGTTTGGACGAGCGCGTTCACCGCGTTCTTGTACAGACAGCCGGTCGGGTTGGTGAAGTCCGGCGAAACGGGGCCGAAGTTGACGGTTGCCGCAACTTCTGAGCCGGTGCCTGCCGCGGTGCACGAACCGGCACCCGGGTTGGCGTTCGCGAGAATCGCGGGTGCGGTAAGCTGCTGCGCGCCGGCCGCGTCGTAATTGGTTGCCAGGGCGAGGCTCGCCGTGACCGAGGTGTTCCACTTCACCGTGACCGTACCGGTCTTGGTAACGGCAGCGGCTCCGGCTGGTAAGGCCGAAGCTAACAGCGCCCCGAGCGCCGCAAGAGTCATGAGCTTTTTCACGTTAAGTCCTTTCACAATGCGCAATGATGAAGCCATCCGTGGCTCTCAGCGAAAAGCGTTACCTCAAAAGTATCGGCAGGTCGCCCCCTCGCGTTAGCAAGAGACCGCGCAGAGGCTGTTCAGATATCTTTACAGTGAATTCGTAGACGCGACCGGTCAGCGGTCTCCCGAGCTTCGTGACCTGGCCATCCTGCCAGCGAATCTGCGTGCCGGGCGCGACGTCGGCCAAAAATCGCGCGCGCACGCGCACGTATTGGCCGCGACTCGGGTTCGAAGGTGTCATCGAAAACGTGACGAGCGAGATTCGCGGGTCGACGGTAAGCGAGGCCGAGGCCTGCGCCGGACTCTTTGCCGAGATTTCGGCGACCGCTTGCGTGGTGCCGCCGTTGGCATTGACCGGAACCACGATCGTCCCGACCCAATCACTGCGATGTTTGTCGTACGCGAGCGGAAAATTTTTCCCGAACGCGTTGACCGTGACCGCGGTGGCTTGCGCGGTCGTCTTTACGGTGACCGCCGTCGCTCCCGCCGGCGGAAGCGTCGTTTGCGTCAGCGTAATCGTTGACGGTGCCTCGCTGCCCATCAGCGTGAAGACGACGGGCTTCGCCTTATGTCCGATCGTAAAAACGAGTCCGTTGACGTGTTCTTGGCCGCCGAGCGTTACCGCGATCGGCTGCGTGAGGCTCCCGGTCTCCTCCGGCAGCGTCTCGGGATCGACGTCGACGGTGTAGCTTCCAGCGGGCAAGTCGTCCAGCAAAAACTCCCCTTGCTCGTCGGTGATGCCGGCGTGGTCGCCCGGCTCTGCCACCACGTAGGCGTTGAGCACCGGGCCTGCCAGCGCCGGGCCGAGCGACGCGTCGTAGACGAGCTTGCCACCGATCGACCCCAGCGGATCGGCGGTAAAATCGAGCGCGCTCACCTCACCGTTGCGAATCGTCACGCTCTGCTTTAGCGCGCTTGCCGCGAACGAGACGCTCGCGGGAATCGAACTCGGATCGATCGAGACGACGTGCGTGCCGGGACTCAAGCGTCCGAAGCCGTACGCGCCCAGCGATCCCGTCGTGGCAATGCCGGCGCTATCCACGCGCAAGGCAACATCCGCCAACGGGTAGAGCCGGCCTCCCGAATCGCGCCCGAAGACGTGGCCCTGCACCGCACCGTAGTTGCCCAGCCGGAAGTAGACCTGGCCCTGTTGGCCGCCCAAGACCGTGATCGATGCGAACGGCTGATCGGCGGTGATGCCGCGCGGCAGCGACGCCGACTCGAGGCGCACTTGGTGAACGCCGGGGGTCACGAAATTGAATTGAAAGTGCCCGGCGAGGTCGGTTCGCTGCACGTCGTTGTTATCGAGTACGACGACGACGTTGCCGACGCCGTTGTTGATTGCCGAGTTGTAGCTGTAGTTGTTTTGATTGCTCGTGTCGGTGAGGACGCTGCCGCTAATCGTCGCGGGCAGTCGCGGGTCGACGCGGCCCTGCACGCTGCCGTTTCCGATCGCGAACGGCGCGTTGATTTGAATGCCGAATATTCGGGAGCGTCCGTTCGCCGAGGGGTTGAGCGCGTCGCGGGTGAGCGTTTCGCCGAAACTCAAACCCAGCGTCGCCGCCGGCGAGAGGCGCCGCGAGATCGTAAGCAGCGGCGTCGTTTGCACCGCGTCGCTTTGAAACGAGAGCGTACGCGCGAACGTCGTCGTGAAGCTCAGTGCCGTCGGACCGAAGTTGCGGGTAAGCGAAACGTTCCCGGTAGAGATCGTGGAGGATTGGCCTTCGGCGATTTGCCGCGTCACTTGATACCCAAGCGACGAGAACAAGCTGCCGAAACTGCGTTGCAGCTCGCCGCTGAACGTCGAGAGCGCGCTGGTACCCGAAAAACTCGCGGTCGAGCGTTGCTCCTGTGCGCCGAATATGGCGTTCACGTCATGCACGTTGAGCCCGACTTGCAGGCTCGCTCCGCCGAGCCACGCGACTCCAGCGAGCGACTGCGTGCGCTGATCGCTGAAGGTCAGTAGCGAGGTTACGTTGCTGCGTTGAAACGACCGTGCGATCGAGAGCGTCCCCCGGCGCGACACGTTGAGCAGATCCCCCGTGCCGTTTCGCTCGAAGGACTCATCCACGCCGATGCCGCCATTCCCGCCGTTGGTTCGCAGACCGAAAGAGGCCAGGTCGTCGCCCTGGACGGCCCCCGAACCAAACGTGACGAAGCCGTCGGCGATGCGGCGCAACGTCGTTGTAAGATAGAGCTTGTCGTTGCCGTAATCGGCGCGATACTGATACGAGTACGCCTTGGGCGCGATCGTGACGCCGTTGATCGTCAGCGCTCCGGCCTCGATCCCCGGCTGGCGTTCCAGCGCGCCCTCAAAACTTTGGTTGAGCAGACCGCGGTTGTTCGCAAGGCCAAAGAGCAGCGCGTCGATCTCGCCGCCGCGGGTCGAACGCGCTCGATCCATTCCGAACTCGAAGAGCGTGTCGCGTACGACCCGCCGCGCCCGCACGCCGCTCACGTGAGTGACGGCAAAGTCTTCGCCGAACGCCGGTCCGTTGAAAAAGGTCACGTCCCCGCCGCGCAGAGGCAAGACGAAAGCGAGTCCCCGCAGGGTCGTTCCCAGCGGAACTCCGCCGAGCACCGTGAGCGGCTGGGCGCCGTACTGGAGCGCGTACTTGGGCGTGTAGTAGCCGGCTTGTAACTCGCCGAGGTTCGAGAGCGTGGTGGTGATGCCGGCCGGCACGCTGAAGGTGAGCGTGGTGGTCGCCGTGCGGCGATCGATGCGGGCGAGCAGACCGGCATTGTCGGTCGGTGCCCTATAATTGTAGGTGGCCAGCGTTCCGCTGGCAGCGTCGCCGCGAACGCTCTGCTGCACGCGTTCGCCGAGCGAGAGTCCGCCGGTCAGCGTGAACCTCAACGGTCCGCCGCGCCGGGCGCTCGGCGCCGGCGTGTGCGTAGAAGCCGGATTGGGCGTCACCGTAGCCGCTCCCACGCCCGGCGTGAGGGTGGCCCGCGCGCTCGGCTCCGGCGATGGCTCGGGCGTCGCGTCGAAACCGGGAACCGGCGACGGGACGACTTGCGGAAGAACTTGCGCGACGAGCGTGCGCACCGCGGCCAATGGCGCGGCCAGGGCCGTCAGCGGTCGAGCGTTCCAGACGACCCCCGCGAGCACCGAGCTCGCCATGACGGCAATGCCGGCGAACCGGAGCGTAAGCCCCAGCCGGCGCGTATAATTCCGGTCTCCCATGAGTGATTCTTTACTTTCTTCGGACTTGGGAGCGCCGGGCTTGAGGCGGAATCGGAGCGAGAACGGATAAGTTTTCCGGTGGCCGCGCCGATAGGATACCTATCAGGGAAGAGTTTCACGGAGGAAACGTCTCTTACTCATGGATGTGCTGGGAAGCACGGGATTCGTTCTAGGGAACCTCTCTCGTGCACAATCGAACGAACGCAAGGATGTGAATGCGCTGGCCAGCGGCCTGCGTATTTCGTCTGCTGCGGACGATCCCAGCGGTCTCGCGATCGCCGAGACCATCCAGACGAAAGTCTCCGGGCTGCAGCAGGGCGTTGCAAACGTCCAGAGCGCGAATAATCTGCTGCAAGTCGCCGATTCGACGCTTGCGTCCGTGCAGAGTATCCTCCAGCGCATCCACGGACTTATCGTCCAATCGCGATCCGATCTCGTCTCGATCGGCTCGCTCAACAGCATTCAAACCGAGATCGACACGCTATTGCGCGAGGTCAACAAGATCTCCGGCGAGACGAATTTTAACGGCGTTCACCTCTTCGACGGGTCGCTCGACACGAGCCCGCCCGGTCAGAGTTCGACCGTGAAGATTACCTCAGAACCCGGTGCCGACGGCGCGACCCCCAGCTCGACCGTCGTCAACGCCGACGGATTAGGGAATCCCGGTGCGCTCGTGAGCAACGCCAGCGTCTCGACCGCCGGCGGCGTGGCGTCGCTCGTTGAATTTCGTATCTTGAGCTATTCCACGAATCCGGTCGATCCGATCACGGGACCGCTTGGAGTTCCCGGCGTCTACGTGCAAACCGTCGTCTATAGCACCGATCCCGCCTTCGGCGCCGCGCCTCAAAACGTTGCGATAACGGCGGTCCCGACCGATGGAGGTCCGCTTCCGGGGCTGTTCCTCACCTCGCCGTCGGGAACCAAAAACGTTCTGGGCTTCGATCTTGCGAACATCACGCAGGCCGACGTCGGTACCGCGATCACGTTTCTCACCACGCTCGGCTCGAACGCGGGCACGGGTCACGCGCTCGCCGTGAACTCCGGCGGATCCGAAGGCAACGTCGTTTCGATCGCGCTGCCGACGGTCTCGGCCCAGGCGCTAAACGTCGCGGGCATCTCGGTTCTTCCGCCCGGCCTGGTCGACACGTTCAACAATCCCGCCGGCACGGCCGGCAGCAACGTCTATGCGGCCGACGCCGCCGAGGCGCGAACGCAGGCGGCGATCGAACAGATCAGCTCCGCGCGCGCGCGAGTCGGAGCCCAGAGCGTTGCGCTGAGTGAAGATGCGAACAACGCCTCGATTCAGATCGTCAACCAAACCGCGGCCGAAAGCGCGATTCGCGATATCAACGTCGGCCAGGCCACGACGCAGTTCACGCGCGACCAGGTCGTGAGCCAAGTCGCGACCAGCGTTCTCGCGCAGCTGCAAGTCAGCGCCGGAAGCCTCACCCGCCTGCTGTTGCAGACCATTTAAGGGGGCCCGTGCCAATCAATTCTACGGCTCCGATGACCGCGAAGTTTTCGTTCGTCGCGACGTTCAATTAAGACGCGCTACAGAGCCATTGCGGTGAACGATGGCCAACACGGGCCGCTTGGCGCGCCGAACAAGGCGTATCATTGCAGGAACAGCTTTTGCAAATATCGACGCCATTTCGGTACCTGCTAGGCCCTGCTGGCCAAGAGCGCCTCGGCAACAATTTTGTTCCCAAGGCACCGATCGACGAAGAATACGAAATCGTTATGCGGCAGTCGCTACCTGAAGCTCACAGCGAATTGCATCCTCAATCTCCAGTCGCTTACGGCCATAATCGTCGGCGAGGACGTCGATGCTTTCTCCCGCCTTGTAGCGCTGGGCGATCTCCACTGTAGGTATTCCAGTATTGACAAGCACTAAGCGGCCGAACTCGATTCGCGGATCGAACATCACAGGTTTTCGGGCGATAGAAATATCGGGGCTGACAAAAGGATAAAGTACGGCCGGCATCCCTTGTCTGTCCCATTCGATACGCCTGAGGTGCGCCTCGATCACGTCTCGCATCGCAACCTGTCCTTCTCGCACGATATTGACCGTCTTATCGAGCTCTTGAATGAAAAGGTCCACACCATCTGTTTCAAACGCATGCATTGCTAGTGGATGGGCATGGTTGTAATGCCGTTGCAGGTACGCAATCGCGCGCCGAACCTTTTGCATTGGGATCTTGTGATGGCGCCGAATTGCGGAGAGCACATGGATCTCGACAAGGTTCAGGAATGAAAGAAGCGTCGCCTTGCGACTTGGCAAGGAAACAACAGACCTGAAGCTATCGTTTCCGTGTGCCCAATTACGGACGGTTGTGGACGGAAGATGCAAGTAATGCGCCGCTTCCGCTGGATCGTACGCCGGAACTTCACGTGGGTCCACCACTACATTCACCTCCTCTCCGCGGCTCTCGTAACACCGTTCCCCGGCAATCGGCTGCGCTCATTGGCCTGACTGCCCGGGGAGTGCCCATTTCGGCCGGGGCTGCTGCCTTTGCTCCAGAACGACGGTCAGGCCTGGCGCGCTGATGTCGAAACCCTTCTCAACGGGTTCGTCCGGCGCGCCAATGCGCCTCTCGAAGTGCTCGACTTCCCAGGACACTTCATTCGAACATCGAGCAGGTCGGGGAACAATGTCTTTCCCTAGCCACGGCTCACGGAAGACTGGATAAGCCAGCGATGCTCCAAGCGACAGGTATTCGGTGATGTATTTGTTGCCGAGAACATCACTGGCGCGAATTCGAATCTTCTGGCAATAACCCGGCGGCGTTGATAGAAGTATGCCGCTATCCACCAAAGCCTCGATCGGGATTTTACCCAAGCCATTCGCAAATAAAGACGTATGCGCCCGATGAATCCGACGCATTGCTGGCTCTCGCGCACGGGGTCGGCGGCTCTCTCGATGTGCTCGGCGCGCAAGCCGCCGGATCGAGCGATTATGCTATTGCTGAGCTCCGCGAATCGATCCGCGCGTTATCCGAGGCAACCCGATCTCTGCCGGACGCCATCGCTGCCCGGCTCCGCGAAGGTGCCGCCGAACCCTGAACTGATCGCGCGCCGAAGAGCAGATCCCACCGGTAGCTACTCGACGCGGATAATTCCCATCATGCCGTTGTCCTCGTGAAATAGCATGTGGCAGTGGATCAGAAACGTTCCCTTGGGCACGTGCCGGAAGTCGAGCAGCACCTTGGTGATCGATGGATGAACGCGTATGCGATCGATTCCAGGAATGGAAACAATCGTTCCCGACGGGACATCGGTTACATCGAGTGAGACGGGAACGCCCGCAGGGCCGTTTTCGAGCACGTACGACATTTGATGAATATGAAACGAATGGCGATCCGGCGTGGTGTTGATGAGATACCACTCTTCGATGCTGCCTTGTTTCGCGACGATGTCGGGGTTCGTTGGATATGGATCACCCGGTACGTAGTGCGGCTTGTAGCTGTGCTCGACGAAATTCGGGTTCGTCGTGTCGGTGAGGAAGAACGCGAAGTTGACCTCGCCGCGCTTGCGCGTGGGAAACATATATTGCGTGTACGTCAGCGCGCGCCGGTGAATCAGCGATGGATGCGCTCGCGCGTATGCGAGTAACCGCTGCGCCGGGGTTTGGCCGGATGAAGCGGTGATCGCCTGCGAATGCACGACCGCTTTGGGTTCGTTCCGGCGTGCAACACCGTAGATGCGCACCAGGTCGTACGAAAGTTCCCGCATCCCTTCATAGCCCTCGCAGTGCTTGTCGGTGTGCAGCGCGAGTTCTTGACCCGCCGGGGCGTTCACGAGGATGCTGATGCGCGAGGCAGGGGGCAATTCGTAATGACTGCTCGAGATGTAGCGCGCGAGCGGGTGCGCGGAATCGCCGCCCACCGGCATTCCGTCGATCTCGACGATGTGCATGGGGACGATGTGCCCAGCTTCGTCACGCAAACTGATTTGCTTGGATCCGTCCCCGATTCCGCTGATGATGCGCAGCAATTGCGTATTCCCGGCGGAAACCGCCAGGCGCGCCGGTGTTGCCGAGCCGTTCACCGTGAGCTTGAGGTCCGTGCGCGTTCCATCACACCGGCGCGACCACCACGATACGCCGTCCGCGCGCACCGGCATATCGAACGTCCAATCGGGCGGATTGAAGGGATCGTATGCGACGGGGCGGCCGGCACGGTGCGCCGCGTTATACGCAGCAGCGGCAAACCAAAAAGGTTTCTCGTTCAGCGGCTTTTGGTCGGACTGGTAGGGAATCGCGTAGCTCAGGAATAGCACGTGATCGTCGGTTGCCGGAAGCTGCGGTTTCGGCGGATCGACGATCCACACGCCGGCGAGTCCGCCGTCGACCTCGTCCGACGAGACGCCGTGCGGATGCGGATGGTAGAAATACGTGCCTGCAGGCTGCGTCGACGGTAAATGATAGACGTATTCGCACGTATGCATCGGCGAGCTGAGCGTCGAGAGGAAGACGTTGTCCTCGGACTCTGGGCCTTCGAAGCCGTGCATGTGCAGATTCGTGTCGACCGGTTTCATCTCGACCGGCCGTTCGCTAACGATATGATTCAAATAGCCCGCGTAGTGCTCTACCGGACCTTCGTGAACCGGCATCGGCATGCACTGCGGCAAGCTGCTCGCGCTGACGTATTCGCCTTTGGCTTGCGATGGAATGTCGTTGACGAGCCGAATCGCGAACTCTTCGCCGGGGCGAACGTGAATGACGGGCGTTTTACGATGCGTTACGCCGCCAAGTTGGTAGTTGTAGCAGTAGCGGTCGCCGTCGCGATGCACGGAGAGTATGAGTTCGTGCACGCCGCGATCGTTTTTCGGCATGCGCCACATCTGTATTTCCGGCGGATGCCGCACCGTTGCGCCACTGTCGATGAGCTCGCACGGTGACGATAGGCGCACAGCCGGAGCGGCATGCACGTGATTCGAGAAAACCGCGCCCAAAAGCACGGCAAATACGGAAGCGATTGCGATGTTTAAGCTGCGCAACATGACAGCGCCTTACACCCCAATGCCCGCTTCACCCCCGTCCGCGAGCTTTTTCGGAGATGGTGAGTATTAAGCCGGGATTCCCCATATAGCGCTTCCTTTCGGTCGTAACCGGGCGATTCCGGTCGGTTTGCCGTGCCGTGAGCGAGCCGAGCCACCGATTCGGCGTCAGACGACGCCCGCGTAAGGCCTCTGAGCGGTTAGAATTCCCACTGCGAGGGCAAAGGGAGACAAATCTCCCGCGGATTTTCCCCGGCCGGCCCGCCGGGGCGTTCATGTTGCGATCGCCGGAACCGGCGGCGCGCGTAGCGCGGCGATCAGCCGAAGGATCTGCCCGAACAGGCGGCGCGAGATGGCGACCTCGGCCGTTTGAAAGGCGGCGTAGCGGCCGTGGCTGACAACCTTCGCGCCGATCTTGATGAGCTTCTCGCGCAGGCTCGTGAGCGACCAGTCCTTGATCGCCTCCGGTGTTGCAAGCGTGCGCAGAAAGTTGCCCAGATTGTACGCCAGAGCGTGCAGTTGAAGCCGGGCCGCGTTGGCGGCAAACGAGCGGCATGAGAGCCGCGTCCATTTGATCGCGCCCTTACCCTCTTTGATCCACTGCTCGCATGTTCCGCGCTGGTTGTAGAACCTGACGACATTCTTCGACGCAAACCGTAGGTTGGTGACGATAAAGCCGACGCGAGGGAACAACTCGCCGTGGTGCCACTCCACTTTGGCGACGACCCGGCGGGGATGAGCCCAGCTCACCGCCTGGTAGCGAAAGCTGCGATAGAAGCGTTGCACGTAGTGCGCCGGTCGTCCAACCGGCCGCCGAAGCAAGTCGCTGATGCGCTCCTGTAGTACCTGGTTTGCGGGCAGGCGGATTGCGTAGTCGATTCCCTCGGCTTCCAAGAATTCGTACATATTGGGCTGAGCGAAGGCGGCGTCGCCGCGAAAGGCGATGTGTCCCACCGTTCCGTCGCAACGCACACCGTTCCAAATCGCCGTACTGATTGAAGACGAAGAGCGGATGATAACATGTGCAGCCGAAATGGCCGTTCCACACGCTTTGCTCTTGCTCGCCGTGGGTTGGGCTCACGCTGGAATCCATATCGAGCACGATCTCAGCCGTTGAGCGTGACGTCCGAACGCGGTCGATCCAAGCGCCGGATAGCTCAGCGAGGGCACGCAGGTTCTCGGACGCTGCGAGCCATCGCGTTTCGAAGCGACCCATCTGGCTCGACGAGGCTGCGCGACCCTTCGCTGCCTTTCCGCCGACGATCCAGCGCATCGCCGGATCGTGACGTAGTCCTCAACAGCCAAATACGACCTCGCTGGTAACGGAATCTCTTCCGCATCATATACTGCGCTGAACCACTCCAGGCCTAGAATGATCTGAGGCGTGCAAAATTGGACCGGCCGCCCGCAGGGTTGACCCGACCCCCTATACTTAAGGTAAGGATACCTCGCTAGGTGAGGCGTCCACGCGATACACAGGCCGCTGCCCAGAAACGTCGAGAGACGCCAACCGGGTAGACCAGACTCCGCCGAGACAAGGCGGCGTCCAAGGCGGCTAAGCCGAGCGATCGGCTTTACGGCGCGTGGTGCTGAAGCTTGTGGCGACTGAGGTACGCGGGCGCGATTCATCGCGCCGTACGCCGGTCGCTGCTGCGACCGGTGTTTTTATTTGGAGGAGGTGATTAAAAATGACGTTCCAAGAGGGCTTTATCTCGGAGCTGGTGGGCCGCGCGGCGACCGTCAACGAGCTTTCAATTGGACGAGTCGCGGATTTTCGCGTCAACGCACCCGACGAAACGTTCCCGCACATCGACGGTCTCGTGATCAAGACCTCGCAGGGACTGCGCTTCGCGCCGATCGCCACCGTCTTCGATATCGACTCGCACGGTACCGTGGCCTTAACCATCACGCCGAAGGACTCGGCCCCGGACGATACCGAGTCGCTCTATCTGGTATCCGATCTGCTCGACAAGCAAATCGTCGATATCGACGGGCGCAAAGTCGTGCGGATCAACGATATCGAGGTCGCTCGCACCGGCGGCCATCTGCGCGTGGTCGCGGCCGACGTCGGCATCGGCGGCCTGCTGCGTCGCCTCGGCCTCAAGCAGTTCGGCAAGCGATTCACTCCGTGGATTTACAAGAACGTGCCGCGCACCATGATCGCCTGGGATTCGGTCGCACCGATCAAAGATATGTCCCCGCGCGACGTGCGCCTCTCGGTCACGCAAAGCAAGCTCTCGCGCCTGCATCCCTCGGAGCTCGCGGAGATCATCGGCGATCTCTCCAAGCGCGAAGCGGCGGCCGTCATCAAACAGCTCGACGACGAAACGGCCGCCGACGCGTTCGAGCATCTCGACGCCGACACCCAAAAATCGCTCATCGACGACATCGGCACCGAACGCGCGGCGGATATCATCGAAGAGATGGATTCCGACGATGCGGCCGATCTGCTCAACGAGCTCGACGAAGAGACCCAAGCCGAACTGCTCGCCGAGATGAACGAATACACCGCCGGCGAACTGCGCGAACTCGCCAAATACGAAGACGACACGGCCGGCGGTCTCATGACCCCCGACTACGTGTGGATCTATCCGCATCGCACGACCGAAGCGACGATTCAGAAGATTCGCGAGATCTCCCCGTCCTCGGAGTTCATCTACTATCTCTACGTCGTCGATAAGGGAGACCGGCTGCTCGGAGTGCTGACGCTGCGCGCGCTGCTGCTCTCGCTGCCGACCGCGTTTATCGAACGCATCATGGAGACCGATATCGTTACGGTCAACTCCGACACGCCGGCGCGCGACGTCGTCGCGACGATCGCGCGCTACGATCTGCTGGCCGTACCCGTCGTCGACGACGACGGCAAAATGCTCGGCATCGTAACCGTCGACGACGCGATCGACGCCGTCGTGCCCGAAAAACTGGTCAAGAATCTGCCGCGCCTAACGTTCAATCGTTCGAAGCCCGCGAAAGCCGAGACCCGTTGACGTGAGTCCGAACCCGGTTATCAAAAAGACCGTGAGCCGCAACCTCTGGCGCTCGATCGCGATGTTTCTTTCGATCATCGGGCCCGGCATCATCACCGCTAACGCCGACAACGATGTCGGCGGAATAACGGTCTATTCGCTTGCCGGCGCGCAGTTCGGATACACGCTGCTTTGGATTCTCGTGCCCGTCACCATCGCGCTCATCGTTACCCAAGAGATGTGCGCGCGCATGGGCGCGATCACGGGCAAGGGATTGGCCGATCTCATTCGCGAGAACTTCGGCGTCAAGGTCGCCTTTTGGGTACTGGTCGTTTTCGTGCTCGGCGACTTGGCGAACACCGCCTCGGAGTTCGCCGGGATCGCGTCGGCGGCGCCGATCATTCAAGCCTATATCCCGTTCGTGCCGAAACTGCTCTTTACCGACGGTCTGGTGATCGTGGCGGCCCTGGGAATCTTTTTTGCGGTTACGCGCGGAAATTACAAAGTCGTCGAACGCGTATTTTTTGCGTTCTGCGTGGTCTATCTCTCGTACGTCGTCAGCGGCATTCTCGTTCACCCCAACTGGCACGACGTTCTCAAGCAGACGATCTTCCCCCACTTTACGGCGAGCCGAGCCTACGTGCTCATGGCGATCGCGGTGATCGGCACGACGATCGCCCCGTGGATGCAGTTCTACATTCAAGCCGCGGTCGTCGATAAGGGCGTCGGCGAAGACGAGTACAAGTACTCGCGGGTCGACGTCATCTCCGGAGCGTTGATTACCGACATCATCGCCTTCTTCATCATCATCGCGAGTGCGGCGACCATCTTCATCCACAACGCGCACTCGGCGCACCCGATCCAAATCAACGACGCCGGGGACGTCGGCGCCGCCCTCGTACCGCTGGCGGGAAAATTCGCGTCGCTGCTCTTTGCCATCGGGTTGCTCAACGCCGCGATCTTCACCGCCTCGATCCTGCCCCTCTCGACCGCGTACTACGTCTGCGAAGCGTTCGGTTTCGAACGCGGCATCGACAATCGCTTCAAGGACGCGCCCTTCTTCTACGGGCTGTATGCTGCGCTCATCGTCATCGGCGGCGGCGTCGTCATCATCCCCGGTTCGCCGCTGCTGGCGATCATCTACTACTCGCAGGTCTTAAACGGCGCGCTCCTTCCGGTCGTGCTGGTCCTTATGCTGCTACTCATCAATAATAAACGCTTGATGGGCAAGTGGACCAACGGCGTCGTCTTCAACACGGTCGCTTGGGCAACGGTCATCGTCGTCGGCGTGCTTACGATCGTGTCGACGGTTCAGTCGATGTTTCCGGCTCTGGGGTCTTAAACACCCACCGGTTGCGGCCGGCGTGCTTGGCGCGATAGAGCGCCGCGTCGGCGCCCGCCATAAGTTCGGCGGCCGTCGTACCGTCGTGCGGATAGCGCGCGATCCCGATGCTCGTGTGGATCGCATGGTCGACGCCGTTGACCGCTATCGGCGTCTGCATCGCGGTGATGAGTTTGCGCGCGAGATCGGCCGAGTCGGCGGCGCCGTTGATCACCGGCTGCAGCACGACGAACTCGTCGCCGCCGAAACGAGCGATCGTGTCGCTCTCCCGCAGCGAGTAGAGGAGCCGGTCGGCGACGCCCTTGAGAACCAGATCTCCCACCGGATGGCCGTAGGTATCGTTGACGGCTTTGAATTCATCGAGGTCGAGGTACATCACCGCGAAACTGCGATCGTAGCGTTTGGCCGCCGCCAGCGTCTGGCTCATGCGATCGTCGAAGAGCACGCGGTTCGGAAGTCCCGTGAGCGCGTCGTAGAACGCGAGCTGTTCGATCCGCTCGGCGTGACGCGCGCGTTCGATGGCCGCAGCGACGAAGAGGGCCATCAGCTGGATGAGGTCGCGATCGAAATCCGCGATGCCGCCGGTGCGAGGCATTCGGCTGGTAAAGACCAAGGCTCCGAAATCGCGCCCGTTGACGACGAGTTTGGCTCCAAAGTACGCGCGCCACGGGGCGCTTTCGCGAGCGTCGTCCTCGTTCCACGGCGGCGCGTCGAGATCGGGAATAAACAGCGTCTCGCGCGCGCCCGTCAGGTAGCGCGAAAACGATTCGGTGAGCGGATAGCGTGCGTCGCGAACGACTGCGGAGCCGCGACCGAAGGCGCCGGCGATCGCGATCGAGTCGCCGTCGAACGTCGTCAGATAGCCGAAGTCGAACTCGAAGAGGCGGCATCCGAGTGCGAGCGCATTTTCGATCTGAACCTCGAGCGATTCCTCACGCGAGGCTGCGAGCAGGTAGAGTTCGCGAATCCGCTGGGACTGCGTCGCGATCGCACGCTCCGCCTGCCGGCGCGCCCGCACGTTTTTTGCAATCGCATAGGCGCCTTCGATCTTCTCCGCAACGCGCAGGGGAACGAGTTTGCATTGCACGTCGATCCGATCGCCCGTACGATCGAGGAGCATCGCCTCAAATTCGCTCGCTTCACCGCCGCCGGCAAGCGCGAACGCTTCGTCGGCCCGCTCGCGACATTCCGGTGCGAGCAGGTCGGCCCACGGACGGCCGATGAGATGCTCTCCGAGAAATCCCGTTACGCTCTCGAGCGCGACGTTCACCCGGGAAATCGTTCCCTCCGCGCGGATCTCCATAATCCCGTCGGGATGGTACTCGAAGAGCGAGCGAAATCGTTCCTGGTTCGCGCCCAGCGAGAGCTCCGCCGAGCGCAGGGCCAAAATATCGCGCGCCTGCACGAAGACGCCGACGATCTCGCCGTTGTCGCGCGCCGGGAAGATATGACACTCGATCGGTACGATGAAGCCGTCCTTGCGGCGAACGGTCGTTTCGATGCCGCGCGTGTATCCCGCGATGCCGGCCGCGAACGCCGCGTCGATCATGGGCGCGTCGCGACGGTCGATCTGCTCGCGATAGGCCGTTCCGGCGATCTCGCCCAGCGCGTATCCGGTTAACTCGCAGAGCGCGGGATTCCCAGCCACGAGCAGACCGTTGCGATCGTACATGGCGATCGCGTCGGGATTTCCGTCGTAGAGCGAGGCGAGCAGGTGTTGGAACGGATGCGTCTGCATTGAATGTCCGTCATGCCCTTCGTCCGAAGAAACGAGAATGACTGCCGAGGAGCTGGTCGCGTTTGCGGAAGGCCTGAGCCGGGTCGCCGCGACCGGCGGCGGCCCGAAGGCGCTCGCGGCGTACCTCGCATCGCATGCCGGAGTCGGCGTTCTGGTTGAAGACGCACGGTGGCGCCACATCGCAGCGGCGGGCGCGGGATTGCCCGGCAGCGTTCGGCCGATGCTCCCGGAGGGACTCGAACGCACGCCCGCGCCGCTCTCGAACGGCCGCGCCGGGTACGTCGTTTCTATCCATGCCGGCGATACGCCGCTCGGTCATCTTTCCGTCTTCGGCGACCAAACGTACGAGAACATCGCCCCGAGGCTGCGGCTGACCGCGGGTGCGATCGCCGTGGAACTCGCTCGCGATCTCGGCGGTTCGCCTGGGAAGCGGCAGACCTTTTGGGAACGCGCGCTCGCCGGGGCCTACCCCGACGCGCAAGCCGCTCGCGACGACGCGGCGGCGCGCGGCATCGCTCTTTCGTCGGGTTATGTGGCGATCGCGCTGGAAGCCGAGGGCGCCGAGGGCTCGCAGAGCGCGGCGCTCGCCGCAGCGCTGCGTTCGATCGTCGGCGACGCATTTCGAAACGCCGAGACCGAGGTCGGCATCCTCGATCGCGGACCGACGCTCGCCATCTTCGCACCCGCGGCGCGCGAGATCGACTACGCCAACGCGCGTACGGCCGCAACCCTGCTGCCGCGAACGCTCGCGAAGCGAGTTCCGCTGGCTCGGCTCTCGGGCGGCGTCGGCACCCACGCCTCGTTCGTCGAGATCGCGCGCTCGCTCGACGAGGCGAACGTGGCGCTGGCGATCGGGCGGCGCGTGTACGGCGGCGGGCGGGTCGCGCCCTACGACGATCTCGGAGCGTACCCGTTATTGCTGCGCGGAAGCGATGCGACGGAACTGCGAGCCTTCGCGCGGCGCACGCTGGCGCCGCTGCGCGCCTACGATGAGAAACACCAAACGAACCTGCAACGAACGCTCGAGCTGTATTTCGAACTCGGTCAAAACGTCAAGACGGCCGCCGAGGCGCTGAGCGTTCATCGCCACACCGTCTTCTACCGGCTACGACAGATAAACGAACTCTGCGGCTGCAAGCTGGATAGCTCGCACGACCAGCTCACTTTTCGAATGGCGATAGCGATCGATGCACTCACTTCCTAGCGATAAACGTCCCGCCAACAAACGCGACGTCCTCAAACTCGTCAAAGAACGCGACGTTCGTTTCGTGCGATTGGTCTTCGCCGATATTTTGGGCGTCAGCAAGAACGTCGCGATTCCCGCGAGCGAACTCGAGGCGGCGCTCGACGGCAAGGTGACCTTCGACGGCGGCTCGATCGACGGCTTCGTGCGCGGCGAGGAACTCGACATGCTGCTCAAACCCGACGCCGCCACGTTCGCGCTCTATCCGTGGTCGAGCCCCGAGCGCGCCGAAGGGCGCCTGATCTGCGATATCGCGATGCCCGACGGGACGCCATTCGAAGGCTGTCCGCGCAGCACGCTCAAACGCGCGATCGCCGAAGCAACGTCGACGCTAAACGATCTCTCCGTCGCACTCGAAGTCGAGTTTTTCCTCTTCGACGCGAATCGGAGCGAATTCGGCTCGACGCAAACGGCCGACGTCGGATCGTACTTCGATTTCTCCGCCAACGACCGCGGTGAAGACGCGCGCGGCGCGATCGTCGACGCGCTCTCCGGGATGGGCGTTGCGGTTGCGAGCGCGCACCACGAGCACGGCGCGGGGCAGCACGAGATCGATTTCGCGCACGTCGGCGTGCTGGAGGCCGCCGACAATCTGTTGACGCTGCGCACGATCGCAAAACACGTGGCCGCGCGCTTCGCCCTCGACGCGACCTTCATGCCCAAGCCGCTCGAGGATCGAGCCGGCAGCGGCCTGCACGTCGACTTTCGAATCGGAGCGAGCGAGGGCGGCACGGAGAGCCTCGATGCATCCACGCTCTACTTCGTCGGCGGTTTGCTCGCGCACGCGCCCGCAACCACGGCCGTCTGCAACTCGACGGTCAATTCGTACAAACGGCTGGTCGCCGCTTGGGACGCGCCGATCTACACCGTGTGGTCGCACCGAAGCGCCAACGCGCTGGTGCGCGTGCCGCCCGAGCAGCATCCTCCACGCGTCGAGATGCGCAGTCCCGATCCGGCGAGCAATCCGTATCTCGCGTTGGCGGTTCTGCTCGGGGCGGGCGTCGACGGCATCCGGCAGCAGCGTTTGCCCGGCGATTCCCTCGCCGGCTCGACCTACGATCTCACCGAGCGCGAGCGCGTCGCGCGCGGTATCGGCACCTTGCCGAAATCGTTACGTCAGGCCATCACCGAGCTGGATGCGGACCACGTCGTCCGGGCTTCGCTCGGCGATCACATCTATCACGCGTTTCGCGATGCGAAGCTCGCCGAATACGAACGCTACCGGCGCGCCGTTCACCCGTGGGAGCATCGCGCGTACCTGCGGCTCTACTAGCGGCTTACGACGAGGTAAGATCGGCCAGCCGCAGCGCGGAGGCGCGTATGGCCCGCAACGCTTTATCCGCATCTTCACCGGCGAGCGCTCGTTCCTCGAGCAACTCGGAGAATCCGACGATCGTGGTCAGCGGCCCCTTGATGTCGTGCGCGAGCCGAGCCGAACGTTCGCGCAGCGATGCGACCTCGCCGGTTAGGGCGAGCTGCGCGAGCGCGAGATCGGCGCAGCGGCGCACTAGGCCGAGCGCCGCGGCATCGTCGCCGACGCGCCGTTGCTCCGAATCGAGGATACGTTCGATCGCGCCTGCGTCCGATGCCGCACGCATTCGGTCGATCGCCGTCGCGAGCGCGCGCAGGGCCCCGCGTTCGTCGTCAGCCAACCGATGCAGCCGGGTTCTGCGCGGAGAGCGCGTGCCGACGCAAGAGCGTCCAGGCGGCCTCGACGTCGTCGCGCGTCGTGCGAAGGTTCCCGATCGCCAGCCGCAGCGCGAAACGATCGCGAATTTTTGTATGCGAGATGAACATCTCGCCGGTCGCGTTGACCGCGTCCATCAATCGCGCGTTTAGCACATCGAGCTCCTCCTCGCCGAGGCCCTTCGGGGCGAAGCGAAAACAGACGACCGAAAACGGATGCGGTGCGAGCAACTCCCAGTTCGGCTCGCGTTCGACCCACCCGGCAAACTCCGCCGCTAAGCCGACGTGCGCCCGCAAGCGATCGCGCAATCCGCGCGCGCCGTAGTACCGCAGCACGAACCAGAGTTTGAGCGCGCGAAAGCGCCGCCCCAACTGAAGTCCGTAGTCCATGTAGTTGCGCACGCCGCTCTCCGGCGTGCGCAGATATTCCGGAATCAGGCTAAAGGTTTGTCGCAGCAGCTCCGGATCGCGCACGTAGAGCACCGAGAGATCCATCGGCACGAAGAGCCATTTGTGCGGATTAACGACCACCGAGTCGGCTCGTTCGACACCGTCGAGGATATCGCGAAACTCCGGAATGATGGCGGCGACCCCGGCGTACGCCGCATCAACGTGCAGCCACGTGCCGTATCGCCGCGCGATCGGCGCGATCTCTTCAACCGGATCTCGCGAGGTCGTCGACGTGGTGCCGACCGTGGCGACCACGCACATCGGCTTGTAGCCGGCCGCCACGTCGGCCGCGATCTGCGCGTCGAGCGCTGCGGGGCTCATGCGAAAGGCGTCGTCGCACGCGATTCGCACGACGTTTTCGCGCCCGATTCCAAGCGCGATCGCACCTTTTTCGATATGCGAATGCGTATGCTCGGTGATATACACGCGCAGCACCGGAAGATGGCGTCCGGTCATCCCCCGTTCGCGGATGCCCAGATCCAGCGATTCGCGCGCCGCGGCGAGGGCCGTAAAGCCGGCGATCGATGCGGTGTCGTAAATGATTCCGTCGAACGCATCGGGGAGGCCCAGCAGCCGAGCGAGCCAGCGCATCACGACTTCCTCGAGTTCGGTCGCTGCGGGCGACGTACGCCACAACATCGCTTTGACATCCAGCGCCGCCGCGAGCGCCTCGGCCACGACAGCCACCGGCGCGGCGCTGGTGGCGAAGTAGGCAAAAAAGCGCGGGTGATTCCAGTGCGTGATCCCCGGCAGAATGATACGCTCGAAATCCGCCATGATCGCCGCGAAGGGCTCGGGTTCTTCGGGCGCCGCCTCGGGAAGGGCGCCGGAAATCTGCCCCGGCAGGACCGCCGAGAGCACGGGGTAGGCCTCCGGACTCGACAAATATCGATCGATCCAAGCCGCGGCGGTAGTAAAGTCGGAGGAGTGCATGTCGACTACGTCCTTCGCCACCGGCGCGGGCTGTCCTGAGCACCCATGAATCCGCGAGCGCCCCGATGAAGACAGGAGTATCATGAAGTACCGTACCTATCCCAACAGCGAGCTTGCCGTCAGCGAAGTCGGCTTTGGCCTTTGGACCACCGCCACCGATTGGTGGGGCAAGATGACCGACGCGCAGGCGGTGGCGATGCTGCAGGAGGCGCTCGATCTGGGCATCACGTTCTTCGATGCCGCCGACGTCTACGGAAACGGCCGCAGCGAAGAGCAGCTCGCTTCCGCGTTCAAAGATCGCCGCGACAAGGTGGTCTACGCGACCAAGTTCGGGTACGACTTCTATACGACCGGGAACGCCAAACGCGGCGAGCGCGAACTGCCGCACGATACGTCGCCGAAGTTTCTGCGTTTCGCGCTCGAAGAATCGCTGCGCCGCCTGCAGACCGATTGCATCGATATCTACCAGTTTCACAACGCGCGCATGACGCACATCGACGACGACGCGCTCTTCGAATTGTTAGAAGCGTTCAAACACGAGGGCAAGATCCGCATGTACGGCATCGCTCTCGGTCCGGCGATCGGCTGGCTCTACGAGGGCGTGGACGCCGTCCAGAAACGCCGCGTTCCGTCGATGCAAATCATCTGGAATATTCTCGAACAATTCCCCGGCAACGAGCAGATCAAAGCCGCCGACGATGCCGGAACCGATACCGGTTTCATGATCCGCGTTCCGCACTCGAGCGGCATGCTCGAAGGCCAGTATACGAAGGACACGGTTTTCCCCGAAGGCGATCACCGGCGCCATCGCCCCCAATCGTGGCTGATAAACGGCGTCGAGAAAGTCGAACAGCTGCGTTTTCTCGAGACTCCGGAACGCACGCTCGGCCAAGCCGCGATCCAGTGGCTCCTGGCCGAACCGCGCGTGATGACGGTACTGCCGAACATCTACAATCGCGAACAACTGCACGAGTTCGCGGCGGCACCGTCCACACCGGAACTCACCCGAGCGGAACTGGAGCGGATCGCCGCGCTCTACGCCGCCAATTTCGGTATCGTCGAGGGTCCGCACAGTCTCAAAGGAACGATGTCGCGCGAAGGAGCCGGCGTCTGATGGCCGAGCCGATTCGCTCCGAGGCGGCGCCCGCGCCGATCGGTCCCTACAGCCAAGCCGTCCTCGCCGGCAACGAACTCTTCTGCAGCGGCCAAGTTGCGCTCGATCCGAACACCGGAGAATTGCTCGACGGCGACGCCGCCGCCCAAACCAAGCGCGCGCTGGAAAACCTCGGAGCCGTGTTAGCTGCCGCGGGCATGCACTTCGGCAACGTGGTGAAGACCACGATTTTTCTCATCGATATGAACGACTTCGCCGCCGTAAACGACGTCTATGCGACCTTCTTCTCCGAAGCCAAACCGGCGCGTTCGACCATCGCCGTCGCCGCGTTGCCGCGCGGCGCTCGCGTTGAGATCGACTGCATCGCCCACTCCTCCGCGACCGAGCGAGCCGCCGGATAATGGGTACGACCCTTCCATGAACACGCTACGCGTCCGCAACGAAATGCCCATGCCCGATCCCGGCCCGGGCCCCGGCATGCCCGGCCAACCCGCCCCCGGCGAACCCCCCTATCCCGAAGGCCCCGTCATCGACCCGCCACCGTCCCCCTACCCAGACCCAATGTAATGTCATCCTGAGCCCGTCGAAAGACGTAATTGCTAAACGCGCGGTCACAGTGATCGCTTGCTGCGCGTCGAACGCATATATACCGTTTTCGCGGCAACGTGGAGCTCCGACGATGACACGTCTTCTGGGGTTGATCCTTCTGAGCGCGGCTCTTTCGATGACGCCGCTTTGCGCGCGCGCCGGGTTGGTGCTCAACCCGCCGCTCTCGACGACGATGCCGTCGGACCCGCAGGGTGCGATGGAGGAGGCGCGCGGCAAAGTTGCAGCCGGCAATCTCGACGCGGCGATCTCGATCCTGGTGCGCTACGTCGCCGCGCATCCCGACGAGGTGGCGCCGGCGCGTTTGCTCGGCGATCTCTACTATCGCCGCGGCGACCTCAAGCGCGCGGAATCGACCTACGATGCCATTCTGGCAAAACTGCCCCGCGATCGCGAGACGCACAACCGCCTCGGCTCCGTTTACGCAACCGAGAATCGCATCGACGATGCCATTGACGAATTCAACCATAGCCTACCCGGCACCGATGCGGTCCCCGATCTCGTTCGTCTGCACGAGATTCGCGGCGATCTCGGCGCGTATATGAACGATAAAATTCGCATCGCCCTCGAGTATCCGACCGATCCCGAAGCGAACGTCGAACTCGGCAAAGTCTACGCGAGCGTCCATCGCCCCGATCTCGCCGTCATTTACTTTAAGAAGGCGCTCGACAACGCACCCGACTCCGAGATGGCGATCAACGGCTTGGGATTGGCGTTTCTCGACGAACGGCAGTATCCGATCGCCGTCGATTATTTCAAGCGCTGCCGTAAGATGGATTCGTACGGCTACACCTGCACGGTAAATTTGGGCGCGACCTATCTGGAGATGGGCGACCTCAAGAACGCGGAAGAGATGCTCGCGATCGCCCACAACGCGCAGCCCGAACAACCCGAGGCGCTGGTCAATTTCGGCTACCTCGCCGACGCGCGCGGCGATTGGAAGAAAGCCGTGTCGTTCTACGTCGATGCGTTGGCGGTATATCCGTACTCGATCGATGCCTACACCGATCTGGGCTACGAGTACGAGCAGCACAAGCTCTACACCCTAGCGGAGTCGGTTCTCGCCAAAGGGCTCGCCGTTTCGCCGAAGGACGGCCGGCTGCATTATCTGCTCGGGCAAGTCTTCAGCGATCAAGGCAAGACGCAACTCGCCATCGCCCAATTCAAAGCCGCCACCGAGACCGACGATCCCGACGTAAAGCGCATCGCCCAAGCAAAGTTCGACGCCCTAGAAGACGGCAGCAAAACACCCTAGCCACATCCGCCGTCCTTCGACAAGCTCGTCCTTCGACAGGCTCAGGATGACAAAGGGGGCGTTTTTTTGTTGTCATGCTGAGCCTGTCGAAGCATGAGCCTGTCGAAGCATGAGCCTGTCGCAGCATGAGCCTGTCGCAGCATGAGCCTGTCGCAGCATGAGCTTGCCGTGACGAAGGTGCGGTTTACTTGACGACTACGGCGAAGGTTATGGAGCCGGCGGAGGTTTGGCCGGCGAAACTTGCGGGGTAGAGCGCGAAGCCGGCTCCGCCGATCTGGGCGGTGAATTTGGTCGTCGGCGATCCTGCGGGAAACGTTGTCGAGCCTGCGCCCGCTGCGGGGATGCCGGTGAAATAGCTGAAGATCGTGCCGCCGGTCGTGTCGCCGCAAGTGTTGGCGGTCGTGCCGCACGTCGTGTTGTTGCCCAGGCCCGCCGAGAGCGCTTCTTTCAATCCTTTGCTGAAGCTCGCCCAGTTGTTGATCGTGCCGTTTGGCAGCGTGCTTAAGGAACCGTCGTCGGCAATCGCGAGAGAGCCGGGACTGGTTATCAAAAACGCGCTCGTGAGTGCGGCCTCGGTGCCTTGCCCCGCGCCGGCCATGACGTTCCGGTAGTCGATCGAGTATTTCACCACGCCGCCGGGACACGCTCCGAAGCTCGGCACGATCGCGCCGGCCGGGCACGCGGTGCGCACCACCGTCATCGTCTTGGTTAGCGGAATGAATCCGGCATAGAGTTCGTCGTGCGTATCGTTCGTCGCGGGCGGGGATTGCGAGTCGGTAGCGGCGATAAGGGCGTCGTACCGAGCGAACGCCGTTAGCTGTGTCGGCGTCGTGTATTCGGCCCAATAGGTTATGGCCGCCGCGGTCGATTTCTTAAAGCAATAGACCGACTGCGAGGTCGCCCCGCTCGAGCCGATGCTAAACCATCCCGCCGGACCGTTTTTCGAACACGTAACCGTCGCGGGCGCACAATCGGGCGTGCCCGCGTTGTCCGCGCAGATACGCACGGCGAATCCCGCCGGAACGGTCGCGTTAAGAGTGACCTGTATGCCCTTGCCGCGCGTGTTGTTGTAGTAGAGTTCGTTTGGAACGTTCACGTTCGCGGCCGACGGAAGCGTCACGGTATTTCCCGCCCACGTTCCCGGAACCGTCGACGTATTCGTCGGCGCCGGATTCGCGCCGTTGAGTGGAATGCTGCGCGCGGTGAAGTCGTTGTTGTTCGAGACCGAGACGTTGCCGTCGTAGGAACCGGTATCGTCCGAGCCGCTCTTGGGAAGCGACGCGGGATTGGAATCGTGCGGCCCGTTGCTGAGGTTTCCAACGGAACTCGGCAAGCCGCATTCCGCACCGGACGACGCGCCCGGAATCTGACTCGCGGCTATGCTGCCGGTCGTGCCGGCGCCGCCGGGCGTCGACCCATACGGGATCGCCGCGGTGGTCGTCGTGCCGTTCGAGCCTCCGGTAACGCTCGCCGCGACGCCGCTCGAAAAGAGCACCGCACCGCCGCCGCCGCCGCCGCCCGGACCGTGATTGTTGGTAGCGCCCGCCGGCTGCGCGGGCCAGGCGCTGCCCCCCGTGCCGCCCGACGCGCTCGCCGTGATGCCGGCCAATGCGTTGGGCGACGTAACGACGATGCTGCCGCCGGCACCCGCGCCGCCGGCGCCGTCATTTAAGGTGCCGATGCCGTTGTCGCCATTGGCGTTGAGCGTCACGCCGCCGGTCGAGCCGCCGGCGCGTAAGAGAATCGCACCGCCGCCGGGACCGCCGCTGCCGCCGATAACCACCGAATTTGCGTCGGTTCCGCCGGTGCCGTTGTTGTTGGCGCCCGATCCGCCGCCGCCGCCGAGCGCGATCTGATTCGCCGCGGAGGGCACCGCCGTACCGCCGAGGCCGCCGACGTTGGGATTGACGCCCGTGAGGTTCGAGCCGGAATACGGATTGCCGTTCGGGCTCCAATTCATGCCGCCCATGCCGCCGTTTCCACCGTTCGCTCCACCGCCGCCGCCGCTGTTTTCATCGTTGCCGGAGGGATGGTTATCGTCGGCGCCGCCGCCGGCGTTGCCGGGCGCACCACGCGCCTTACTGCCGCCGGGATAACTATCGGGGCTCGCCGGATATGCGGCCGCCCAAAGATTGCCGTCGTAGACGGCGTTCGGCGTACCCGCGATTCCCTCGCCTTTGGTTCCCTGCGCGGCTTGCGCGTACGCGTCGGCGTAGTCGGCGTTCGTATCGACTGCGGAACCGCTCTGCACGTCGACGCCGCCGCCGCGAAATCCGTCGCTGTTCGCACTCAACGTATCGTTGCCGATACTATTGACCACGTCGAGCGCGAGCACGCCGCCATCCGCACCGTTCCACGTAATCGGCTGATACGACGCGCCCGACGGGAGCGATGAATATTGTGGAACGCGGATAACTTGAAACGACTTGAGATTCGGCGCGGCCGAACTCCCGTAGGAATAGAGCGTCCCGCCGCCGGCACCCGCGCCCTTAACCGGGAGCGTGCCGCCGCTAATCGCACCGGTCGCGACGACGTATTCGTACTGCCCGCTGCGGCCGACCGACGTCGCACCGCTGCCGGTCCCGTTCCCATACGATGCCGAGTTGCCGGAATTGATCGATGCGTCTTGCATCTGCATGACGATCAATAAGTCGCCGGCGCCGACCGTCGCGCCGAACCCGTTCGGGTCTTGCGCGCCGACTTGAATCGACGTCGCGCCCGCCGCGACGTTGGCAGTCCCCGGGAAGTAATCGTTTATCACACCTCCCGGCGCGGCCGGGTCGTCGTTGCCGGGCAGCGCGCAAAGTGCGGGAGCCGCGAGCGCCGGCAGCGCGGAGACCGGCAACACCACGATCAGGGTCGCAACGAGCTGCGCTACGCAAACGGCCAACGCGAGCGCGCGCCGTATCAGTGCGCGCCCCAACCGAAAACCCGATCGACCATCGTGGTGAACGTTAGGTAGAAACCTTTGCGCTGCGGGTGCCCGGTGAGCGTCGGGTCGACGCTGCCCGAGAAGTTGTAGCCGGCGGCGAGGCGCGTGCTAGTGCCGAGCGCGTAGCCGGCTTCCACGGCAAAGTCCGTGGCGCGCGCGCCGGGAATGTTCGCGGCAGAGAGCGACCGGAGTTCTCCGCCCAGATCGAAACGCGTACCGACGTTCTGACGCACGCGGATACCGGCGAGTGCGGTGTGCGCCGCGTAGTAGCCGCCGCCGTCGAGCTTGGTTGCGATGCGTCCGGCGAGCTCGAACCCGCTCCACGGTCGAAAGAGTTCTTCAAACGAGAGCACGTCGGTGCGGTCCGCGAGCAGCGCGGATGTTCCGCTGATCTGCGAATAGCCCACGAGCGAAACGAGCCGGTCGTTCCCCGCCGGCCGGTACGCGAGCGTGATGCGGTCGTCGCCGGCGCGGTTGCCGTTGCCGATCGCTTGCGCGATCGTGCCGAGCACGGAGAGATTCGGCCCCATATGTCCGGTGAAACCGCCGCTTAGCGTCGTGCCGCCGCCCACGCCGGTGCGCGATTGATACGAAAGCGCCGCGCGAAAATCTTTGGTATCCGTATAGGCGATCGAGCCGCCGTACACGGCGAAGCCCGCCGCGCCGGCGCCCGTTGCGTTGGCTCGCTGAAAGAGCAGATTTCCGCCCAGCCGTTTGCCGAGCGAGAATTTCTGCTGCACGCCGAGCGCGGAGTAAATGTCGGTCGCATTGCCGCTGTTGGTCATCAAATACTCGCTGTCGATCGTGGTTGCCGGGCCCAGCGCTCGCTCGAAGCCGATCTGGGTCGTGCGCGTGCCGAGATTCGCGGCGCCAAGCGTGCCGGCGGCTTGCGCGAAGACCGTCGTAGGCGCCGCGCTGAGCAGCTCGCGAACGAACATCTTTCCCTTGCCGTCGAACGCATAGCTCAATTCGGCCGTGGTCTGCGCCGGCTGCGTGGAGAGCGCGTCGTTTCCGCCGAGTGCCTGATCGTGCTGCATGCGAAGATCGATCTTTTTCGTCGCCTTCCAATCGAATCCGAGTTGCAGGTGAGCGTCGGTCGAACTCTGCGGCGTATTCGTTTGAAGGGTGTTGGAGCCTTGCCCAGCCGCTATCAGCGGCGCGTTGTGCTGCGCGTGCGCCGCCAGGCCCAGCACGAGTGAAAGCGACTTCGCGACCGTCTTGCGCATCAGCAGCGAGACGTTGTTCTGCGAGTCGTCGTTGCCGAGTCCGCGATTCTTCTGACCGTCGGCTTCGAATACGAGCGTGTCGGAGGACGAGGTGCGGCGCGACCATGCCGCTCGATAATTCGTGAATCCCGGGTTCGAGATGCCGCCGAACGGATCTGAAAAGCCGTTGCCCGTATCCTGATACTGCAGATCGATTTGGTCGCGTCCGACGCGGTCGTTCATACCGAAGGCGAGCGCGCCCCCGTGGGTGCCGTTCGAGACGGCTTGCCCCGCGAACGCCGGCGACGCTCCGTCGCTCGTTGCGTGCGAGAGCGTCCATCCGCCGCCCGAGAGCTTCCCCGAGAGCGTTTGCGAGAGCATCGAAAAGTTTCCGGCTCCGGTCGCATCGTTGACGTATCCGAGGTTGAGCCGCGTCGTTCCGAGCTTGCCGAATTGAAACCGCGCGTCGGCGCCGGTCGTACGCGAGTTGACGCCCACGCCGCGGTATTGATAGTGGATCTCCAGGACTTGCGGGTTGAAGTTCTCGTCGAACGGCAACGGAACGTTGATAAAGCGCAACACGCCGGTCGCGTAGTCGATCGTATAGTCGACGTTGCGAATCAGCGGCGACTGCGCGACGACGGCGCCCGTTCGGCGATCGAGCGACGCGAGGCTGAGATAATCCGAGCCGACCACGATATCCGGCTGCAGCGGCCGCGCGAGATTCGAAAGCCCGGTTACCGCCAGGGTCGTCGACACGTATCCAACGTCGTTGCGCGCCCCGAAGGCCGTGAGATGCGCGCGCGCGTCTTTGCTCGCAAGTTCGATCTTCGCGCCGGAGAGCAACTGACGGAATGCGCCGACGGCGTTCTCGTCGCCGGTCGTCGCGTCGAACTGTCCCCACATCGCGCTATCGCGGCCGGAATCCAATCGCGCGTAAAGCCGGTCGTTGGAGCGATAGCCCGAAGCTCGCACGGACGAGTCGCCGAAGGTTTGATACGGGCGCTCGTTGGGATCGTCGACGAAGGGGCCGAACGATGAAAGCGGCGAGAGCGCGTTTTGCGATTCGTAGGCAAGCGTCATCAGCGAGGTCTTGCCGACGCGGCCGCTGGCAAAAAGGGCGCCCCGCAGCCGGCGCGCGCCGCCGGCATCATCGCGTCCGTCGCCGTCGACTCCGATCGGCACCACGCCGGTTCCAACGCTCAAGAGCCCATTCACGAATGGAGCGCGCACGTACGGCGCCATGTAAAACGTCTGCGTCGTCGTAAGATCGCCCGAGGAGATCTGCAGCGTCACGTCACCGGGCGTCAGGCCGGGAAGGATGGGAACGCCCACCAAACCGCCCACGCCGAGCTGCGCTTCAAAAACGGCGCCCCGCGCGCCGCCCGGCGGCGATGCAAGGTCGCTCGGTGCGGCGCTCGCGCTCGCCGACGGCTGCGCGTTTTCGCGACCCGCGAAACTCGCATCGCCGTGCACGAGCTTCACCGTTACCGGCGAGCCCGCGAGCGCCGGATCGTTCCAGCGATCGAGCGCGCGAACGTCGAGCATGGTTACGGTCTTGCCGTCGGCAACGAGCTTGCCTTGCAGGCTGCCTTTGAGCGTCGCTGGCATACCGGGACCCGAGACCGTTTCCGCGGTCGCCGCGCCGCGCAATCCGTTCGCACCGACCGCGGTCGCGACGATACGATTCGGGCCCGGCTTCAGGACGACACCGAAGTATTCGAATTCGGCCGAAGCCGTCTTGGTCGAAGCGGTGTGGCGCCCAACGCGCGTGAGCGGCACGATCTCGTCGTTCACGCGTAGCTCGATACCCGCGCCCAGCGTCGTATCCACCACCACGCGAGTCGCGATCGTCGGCGAGATCGCGCCGTCGGCCGGAAAAGCAAATGCCGCGTTCAGGTTATGGGTCGCCGTGTACGTCTCGTGCGTGAGATCCGCGTAGGTGATCTTGCCGGCAGTCGGCGCCGCTGCCGGCGCGTCGTCCGAACGCGCGCGGACTTGCACCGAGCAGAAGATCGAGACGGTCATCAGCAAGGCGCCGCAGCGCTTCATTGCGCTTCCGATTCGCGCGCTCATCGCACGCCCTCGACGCCGAAGTTCACGTCTTCCATCAGCCCGTCGTCGAAGAGGCCGTGCACCAACCGCTGCATCGACCACACGCTGCCCATACGTGGCCGCCCGAACGGGCGCGTGGTATCGGGCAGCGTCGTCGCGTCGACGCGGAGCACGTGCATGCCCGGGCGAACGCCGGCAAACGAGTAGCGCCCGAAACGATCCGTCACGACCGAGCTGCCGTCTTCAAGAAAGATGCGCACGCCCGCAACGCCGTCGTCACCCTTCGCGAAGCGCTCGGAACGGCGCGCATCGATGAAGACGCGTCCGGTGATTATTCCGCGCTGCGAGAACGCGCTCGTGATGATCCGCACGTCGGCGGTTGCGCTTGCCGTAGCCGTCACGTTCGTTCCCGCGATCGCAGCCGATGCCGTTACGCCGTTGACGAGCGTCGTGTCGGGAGCGACCGATGGAAAAACGACCGTCGCATAGGTCACGGTGTAATTCGCGCCCGCAGCTACGTTTGCAAGAGTCCACGTAAGCGTGCGGCCGGCGACGACCGGTTCGAAGGGGTCGCCGTCCAAGCGCGCCGTGCCGGGGGCATACGCTTCGCCCGCGGGCAGGGTATCGACCAGAATCGTTTGAGCGAGCGGCGTCTGCGACGGATTCCCCACACCGACGGTGTAGACGAGCCGATCGCCCGGGCTCGCAACGGTTTTGTCGACGGTCTTGGTCACCGCCACCGTTCGCGCCGTAAAGAGCGGAATGTTCCCGAAGAGACCAAAGACGTCGGCGAGACTGACCGCATCGGAGGTCAGCGTGTATCCGCCGGCTCGCGCGAGCGGTTGATTGTCGAGTGCGGCGGCGGTCACGTCGTAGAGCACGCCGTCGGTTCCGAGCTTGATATCGAGTTGGATCTTTCGATTCAAGAATCCCGGGGCGGAAATCGTCAGGTAGAAACGCGAGCCTCCCGCCGCAATTTGGCTGGGCTCGAGGGCGAAGGTGTACGCGCCGTCGGCGCCGGTCGCGGTTGGGTTCTGCGCGTTCGCACCGGGCTGCCCCGCAACGGGCATCAACTTCACGGGAGCGCCGCCGGCGTCGACCAGCGCCACCGTCGCGCCTCCAACCGGGCGATTGTTGGTGGCCGGATCGAAGACGATATCGGCGGTTCCGATCAGCACGCTCGCGGGCGTCGTCAGGATCGGCGTTGCGCCGTCGGACGTTATGCTGGCCACGTTGGTAAACGTGGCACCGGCAACCGACGCGTTGCCGACAGTCGCGTTAAACGAAACGTCGAGCTGTGCTCCGGCGACGAGCGACGGAATCTTGACGGTCAGGGTTTGTCCGGCGAGCGCCGCCGCCGGACCGGCCGCATTACCGTCGATCTTGACCGATGTAACGTCGGCCTGCAGCCCGTTCGGAATCGCGTCGGTCAGCACCACGTTGGTGGCCGTTGCTCCGCCCGAGTTCTTCGCTTGAATCTCGAACGTTACGCTGGAACCGGGAGCCGATTGAACGCTGGCGGTGTGGTTGACCGTCTTCGTCACCTGCGAATTGGGCCCGGTTCCGGTGAACTGCGCGGCCGATGCGGCAACCGCCCACTGCACGCCGGTATCGGATTGCAGCCCGTTGGTCGTGCCCGTAACGACGGTTCGCGCGACCACGGAGATCGGGAACGCCGTCCCGATGGCAACGCCCGTCGTCGCGAGCACGACTTGCACGCGAATCGAGTCGCCGGGGTGCAGCACCGGCGACGTCGTCGTTCCGAGCGTGACGGGGAGCGTTCCCTGCGCGCTCAGGATGGCGATCGAGAGCACCTTCGCCGGTGCGGCGCTCACACTTTGAATCGTGTACGCGTCGTCGATGTTGCTCGCGTTTGCGATCGCAAAGGTGCGCGTCACGTTCTGTCCGGCGGCAAACGAATCGGTTGCGGGATTGATCTGCGCGACCTTCGGGGAGACGACGAGGGCCGCAACCGGCGCGAACGTGGTCGTAACCGCATTGGATTCGACGGAGTATCGTTGCCCCGCCGAATCCTGATACGACAGCGTCGCGGTGTTGATAATCTTCGTGCCGGCCGGTGCGGCCGCGAGCAGCACGATCGACGTCGCGAGAAGCACGGCCCGTAACGGCAGATTCGTGAATCTCACGATCGTTTACGCGCCTTGTTCGAGCGCCTTATTTCACAACTACTGCGAAATAGAGCGTTCCGTTTGCCCCGGCGACCAACACGAACCCGCCGCCGCCCACGGTATCCACGAAGGCGTTGGAGGCGATCGCGTTCCCGTTGTTGTTGGGGGTTGAGGTGGCGCCGACCGCCGCGAAGGTGGAACTCGCCGTGGTATCGCCGCACGTGCCGGCGGTGTTGCCGCACTGATTGGTCACGGCAGCGCCGACGGTCATCGCTTCTTTGAGGCCGTTCGAGTTGGCTGCCCACGTATTGGTGCCGGCACCGCCGTCTTCGGTGATCTTCAACGTTCCGGCAGCCATGCCGAGTGCGACGTTGCCGCCGCCGCTGACGCTGCTCGCCGGCAGCGTGTTGGCGTAGAGGACTTTGTACTGGATGACGCCGGTCGGACAAACGCCGTTAGCCGGAACCGCACCGACACACCCGGATGTCAGCACCGTTGCCGTCTTTTGCAGCGAGATGAACCCGCCCGGCAGCAACACGTGATAGGTCGAGTTGACGTACGAACCCGAGGCCTGCGAGGTTGCGAGCACTTGGACTTCGATGGGAGCGAAGTCGGTCGGCGCGCTGCCGCCCGCGGCGCTCGTATACTTGACGCAGTACGGTGCCGTTGCGCCGGCCGAGACCGCGATCTGGTAGTGCCCGAAGCCGTCGGTACCGGCGATATTCGTGCACGCGTAATCGGTGTAAACGCCGGTCACCGTCACGCTCGCCGGTAAGCTCGGGAAGGTAAACGAGTACGTGTCGTTAGCACCCGAGGTGTTTTGTAAATCGCCGGGGACCGTTGCGATGGTACCCGCCGGCAGGTGCGCGCCGAACGTGCCGTTCGTACCGAGGCTCACCTGCGTGAAGTCGGTATTCGTGGAGTTGCTGCCGCAGACGGAAGTGTCGAAACAGCCCGACGCGCCCGACGCACCCTTGGGTCCGTTCAAGACGCCCGGAATGTTGCTCGTCGTCGTGTTGGAGAGTGCGTTGCCCGCCGCCCCGCCGGTTGCGGTCGTGTAGGCGGCCGACGGATCGGCCGCGCCCGCGTTGGGAATCGTGCCCGGTGCGATATTCGGACCGGCGAGGAAGCCGGCGTTGTCGGCGTAGGCGCTCGCCGCAACGTTCTTGACGGCCGTTCCCGGCGGCAAGTTCGTAAGCGTGAGCGTGAATTCGAGCTGCGCCTGCGCGTTGGTGACGGCGCCCGCGCTCGAACCCGCCGATCCGGCGGGGATGGCGGCGGTACCGCTGATGTAAATGCCGGCGAAGTACGCCGTGCCGGCGCCGGGCGCCGTGGTCGTCCAGCCGCTCTTGCCGGCGGCGTCGGTCGTGTAGACGACGGTCGCCGTGTCGCCCGCAATGGAGATGTTTTTCGTGATTGCGACGCTGAAGATCGTTAGCGGCGTAGCGCCGTTGAGCGGAATCTTGTCGGTGATGAGTACGCCGTTGTTGGCGGCGCTAAAAGCCGAACCCGTGATCGTCGTTCCCGTTTGCCGGATCGACTGCAACAGCTGCGCCGGCGCGGCGCCTCCGTTGTTGACGTCGATCGTGTAGGTGACGTTGCTTCCAACGACGGCAGCGGCCGTCTTCTGGAGATCGAGCCGAGCGTCGGCGACGACCGTGTCGGTGTAGGTGTTGGAAACGGCGCTCGAGGTTGACGCTCCGAAGTTCGGACCGGTACCAGGATAGACGATCGTCGCGCCGGCGACGCTCGTTCCAACCGTGCCCGTGCCCGCGGTCGTCACTTTATACTGCACGGCGACGTTGACGTATGCTCCCGCCGCAAGTCCGTAGACGTTCGAGTTTGCGGGCGTCGACAAATAGGTATTCGCGGCGGCAACCGTGGCAAAGGTGTGAGCGATGCCGTCGGTTCCGGTAACGATGATATTTTGGAACGTTCCACTGCCGGTGACCGTCGAAGTCGCGGCGCCGAGTTGGAAGTATCCGCTCGAGTTGCCCGTATTGGTGAGCGTATACAGATCGTTGAGCGTGTCGCCGAAAACGATCGGTCCGGCCGGATTGTTTTGGTTTTGCGAGGTCGAGCCCGACGGCACGCCATTGTTGGTGGTGATGACGAGCGAGGGTGCGTTCTGCACGAACGTCTGGACTTGGTTGGAGGTCGTCGTGTAGGTGTTGGTGCCGTCGGAATACGATGCGGAGGCCGTGTTGTTGATCGCGGTGCCCGGCGCCGTCGACGAGGTCGGCGTTGGATTCGGCGTCGAGACCGGCGGCGGCGGCGCGGCCCATGCGGGCTTGGCAGCCGGATGCAGCAAGCCGACGGCGATCGCCGCGACCAGAACGGGCAGTAGCGCTAGTTTACGGGCCTTCATTTACTGCTGTGTCCGTTGACGCGAACGTCGTAGCTGTAGACCACGCGCTTGTTAGCCGCCAGGGGGTGTCTTGAAATCCAGCGCACGGCGCGATAGAGTGCGGGGTCGGCCGGTCGAGAGATCGTGCCGCGCGGCGTCTTCGTGATTAACAGCGGCCGCGGCGACCACGACTTTCCGTCGAGGGTAAACTCGGGCGTCGCTCCGTTGGCATGCGCGCTGCCCGGAACGTACGAGGTTGCTTTTGGAATCTGTCCGACCGGTACGAGCGCCAGGGCCGGCGACGTGCCGGAGTTGGTGGCGGCAATCGTATAGCGTACGAGATCGCCCGCTTTGAGCACGAGTCCGTCGATTGGCTTTTCGCTTACCCGTCCGCCGGCTTGCCGCACGAGCGTTCCCGCCAGATGCAGCCGTACCACCGGACGCGCCGAAGCAACGCCGGAGCACAGCATGAATGCTCCGCTTAATAAAGCTATCGCGTGCAAACGATTCATCGATTCCCCCAGGACGAAAGCAGTCCGAACGTTGCCGGGTTCTCACCCAAAGCACCGATCGTCCCTCTCTTCCTAACAGGGTTGTTGCCATCGCGTCTAGCGTTAACGGTCGATCCAAGCTGAAACTTTATGAAAGTCTCAACGATCGAAACGATTTACATGTGAGTCTTTCGGCCTACGAGCGAAGGTTCGCCGCGACCCGCTCGAGCAGCAGCGTCATCGATTCCGCTTGCTCCGGTTCGATCCCGCGCAAGGCGCACTCGGTCTCGCGAGCGAGCAACGCTCCCACCACGTCGCGCATCTCGCGTCCGCGATCCGTGAGATAGATGCGGACGGAACGAGCGTCCTCGGGATGGGCGGCGCGGCGCAGAAATCCGCCGCGTTCCATGCGCTGCACGGCGCGGGTAACGGTTGGCATCTCCACGCGAACGCGCTCGGCGATCTCGCGAGGCGTCAATCCGTCGGCCTCCCAGAGAACGCGCAGAATCATATGCTGGCCAACGTGCAGGCCGTGCGCCTGGAGTTCGCGATCCAAACGGGCCCGAACCGCGCGCACGGCGGCTCCGAGGGCCGGGAGAAACTCAGCCACGGACCCGCTACTTCACGAGCGGCAGGACGTTGCTCGGGGTGAGCGGATAGAACGTCAACACGATCACGCCGATCAGGCAGATCGCGAGACTCACCCATGCGAGCGGTGCCGTCGGGCGAATATCCGCCGCGTGGCGCGCGTCGCTGCGATCGAACATCAGCCGGATGACTTTGAAGTAGGCGTAGAGCGAGATCGCGGTTCCGACGATCAGCAACATTCCGAGCCACGCATATCCGGCCGCGACGTTCGTCGAGAGGATCAAGATCTTCCCGAGAAATCCGGCCGTCGGAGGAAAGCCGGCGAGCGCGAGCAGGAAGAAGGTCATCGCCACGGCGAGCACCGGACGACGCCGAGCCAGCCCGTGGAACGACGCGATTCGCGACCCTTCTTCGGCATCGGTCGAGCAGAGCGCGACCACCGCAAACGCGCCGAGATTCATGAACGTGTAGGCCGCGAGATAGTAGATCGCATACCGCATGCCGAGCGAGGTACCGCCCGCGAGCGCCGCAACGATGTAGCCGATCTGCGCGATGCCCGAGTATGCGAGCAAACGCTTCATATCGGTCTGAGCGAGCATACCGAGGTTGCCGGCGATCATCGAGATGCCGGCGACGATCCAGATCGGCAGCAGCAGCGCGTGAGCCGCGGCGGCCGGCAACGCCGCATAGGCGAATCGCGCGAAGACGGCGAGCGTGCCGGCCTTGGTGACGACACTCATAAACGCCGTCACCGGCAGCGGCGCACCTTCGTACACATCGGGCGCCCAGATGTGAAACGGTACCAAACTCAACTTGAAGGCGATGCCGATCAAAAAGAGTCCGGAGCCCAGCCAAAAGAGGGGATTCCCCGCCATCGCGGGCGCGGCTAGGCTCGCGAGCGCGACGCTCCCGGTCGCCCCGAAGAGCAGCGCCATCCCGTAGAGCATGAATCCCGAGGCCGTCGACGAGAGGATCAGATATTTGAGCGCCGATTCGCGCGACGAAGGCCGGGTCGCGAGCCCGCACAGGCAGTAAAGCGCGAGCGAAAGCAGCTCCAGCCCAAGGAAGATCGTCATCAGGTTTGCCGCACCGGCCATGAGCATCGCGCCCGCAGTGCTCCACAGCATCAACGCGACGGCGCCCGACATGCGATCCTCGCGTCCGATCGCGCCGTACAGCGCGAGCGAAAAGATCGCCGCGACGATGATGATCTCTTCGAAAACGACGGCAAATCCGCCGAGAACGAACCCGCCGTTAAAGGCATTGAAGCTCTGGTGGTATCCGCGCGCGGCGAGCGCGCCCGCGACGATCGATCCGAGGATGCCGATCGCGATCGACACGTAGCGTTTCGCGCCGCGCTTGGTGAGCAGATCGACAAACAGCACGACGAGCGCGGTGGCGCCCACCACAAACAATGGAACGACCGCATTCCAATCGGCATGCCCGTATACGTTCATATTCATGGGTTAACGGCGCTCCGCTTCTGCGAGTTGGGACGGGTGACCGTGAAGGCTGCCGGCGACGGTGGGCGGCGCAAGCGCGCTCGAGAGCACGGCGTGCGGGTTAATTCCCAGAACGACTAGCGCCGCCAGCAGCGGCGCGAGAGCGAGTCCTTCAATCCACGTAAGGTCGCGGCGCTCGGGAAGATCGACCACTTCGGGACCGTTGATCATCCCCTGCAGCAAGCGCAAGATGTACGCTGCCGCGATGACGATCGGCACGAGCGCGATCAACGCCGGCCACCACAAACCGCCTCGAAAGACCCCGGTTAAGATGACGATCTCTCCAGCAAAGCCCGCGAGACCGGGCAGACCGAGCGCGGCCAGCGCGGCGATGGTGAAGGCGCCGGCGAGGCGCGGGTTCGCCCGGCCGAGTCCGCCGAGCCGCACGAGCGATCGCGTATCTTCGCGCTCCTCGATGTAGCCGAGAACCAGAAAGAGCGCCGCGCTGAAGAGTCCGTGCGCGACGATGTAGACGATCGCGCCCTCGAGCGCGACCGGATTGAAACTAAAGATCGCGATGAGGATCAAGCCCAAATGGGAGAGCGAGGAGTAGGCCACGATCCGCTTGCCGTCGGTTTGGACGAGCGCGACGTAGGCACCGTACAGCAGCGAGATCAATCCCAGCACGATAAAGAACCATTGCGAGTTGACCATTGCGTCGCGCATGAACGGCAGCGCGATGACGATAAAACCGTAGAGCCCGGCCTTCGATTGAACGGCCGAGACGACGGCAACCATCGGAGAGGGCGTATCGGCGTAGGTTGCCGGCATCCAGGTGTGCAGCGGAAAAACCGGCGTCTTGACCAAGAATGCGAACGCAAAACCGGCGAAGATCCACGGGATCCAAGAGCCGACGAGCTGGTGGCTCGTTCCGATCACGTCGGTCGTTCCGTAGAGTACGCCGAACGCCGCCGTCGCGAGCAGCAGCGTCAAACCGCCGGCAAAATTGTAGATGATGTAGCGCCAGGCGGTCTCGCGGTGCTCGCCCCAGCCGGCGAGCGTAAAGAACACCGGGATCAGCATCAAATCCCAGAACAGCGCGAACGCCACCAAGTCGCGCGCCGTAAAGACGCCGAGCATCGTGCCTTCGAGAATGAGTACGAGCGCGACGAACGAGCGTAGCCGCGGCACGTTGGCTGCGAGGATCGCACAGAACGTACAGAGCGCCAGCAGCAGCGCGATCCAGTAGGAGACGCCGCCGACGTTAAAGTGGAAGTTCGATGCAAACGGGCGCGAGAGCCAACGAACGCTGAAGTCGCCGCCGTCCCGCGCGAAGATCGTCAGCAGGAACGTAACGGCCGCGACGACGGCGCCGATCGTTTTGGAGACCGCGCGGTCCTCCTTCGGCAGCACGAAGAGCAGAAACCCCGCAACGATCGGCAACAGGACGAGCACGAGTGCCATTAGCGCGCACCTCCAAGCAGCGCGTAGTACGCGATAAAGCACGCGGCGCCGAAAACGATGACGAGCGCGTATGCCCGAACCAGGCCCGTCTGGAAACTGCGAACGAGGTGCCCGAGCCAGCGGCTCGAGATCGCGGCCTCGCGTACGGCACCGTCGATCACGTGCGGATCGACGAACCGGCCGAAGATCGTGCCGAGTGCTTGAGCCGGACGCACGAAGACCCAGTCGATCGCTTCATCGAAGTAGTATTTGTTCACGAGCAGCGCGGGAAGCCGCACGCTTTCACTCGCTAGTCGCCCGGCGGCCTGCGCGAGCGCCGTCTTCGTTGCATAGCGGAGGTACGCAATCGCGATGCCGGCGAGCACGACGAGCACGACGATCGCGGTCGTAACCGTCTCGTTAATGGCCGGCACCACGACGATCTCCGCCCGGAACGTATTGGCGAAGAACTTCGACCACGCCGAATTCTCGCCGCCGATCAGCAGATATCCCGCAACCACCGAACCGACTGCCAGCAGGCCGACCGGAAGATTCATGATCCACGCCGGAGCGTGCGAAGCGTGCGAGCCGTGCTCGTCGTGCGGGACGGGCTGACCGGCCAACTCCGGATGACGAATCCCCAGCAGCGATGGATCCACGTCGCCGCGATACTCGCCCAAAAACGTCACGAAGAACAGCCGGAACATGTAGTACGCCGTGATGCCGGCGGTAACGATGCCGGTGACGTAGAGCCAGGGATGCCCGTGCTGCAGCGTCCCGTAGATCACGGCGTCCTTACTGAACGAACCCGCAAACCCGGGAATGCCCGAGATCGCGAGCACGGCGGCGAGCATGCACCAGAACGCGAACGGCATACGCTTACGCAGGCCGCCCATACGGCGAATATCCTGTTCGTCGGCGAGCTCGTGAATGATCAAACCCGCGCCGAGAAAGAGACACGCCTTGAAGAACGCGTGCGTGAAAAAGTGTGCGACGCCGGCTTCGTACGCGCCCACGCCGACGCCCATGATCATGTAGCCGATCTGCGACATCGTCGAATAGGCGAGGATGCGCTTGATGTCCCATTGCGCGATCCCGAGAATCGCGCCGAGCAGCGCCGTCAATCCGCCGATCGTGCCGACGAGCAGCTGGGCGTCGGCGGAGGCGTTCCACAGCGGCCAGCAGCGCGCGACCAAATAGACGCCCGCGGTGACCATCGTTGCGGCGTGGATAAGCGCGGAGACCGGCGTCGGGCCTTCCATCGCATCGGCGAGCCACGTGTGCAGCGGAATCTGCGCCGATTTTGCCGCCGCACCGATGAAGAGCGCGACGCAGACGATCAGCAGCCAACCGCCCAGATTTCCGGCATTGGCAAAGACGTCGCCGAAGCCGAGCGAGCCGACCTTCGCAAAGAGCACGAAGATCGCGAACATGATACCGACGTCTCCGACGACGTTAATCACGAAGGCCTTGCGGGCCGCGGCGACGGCCGAGGGCTTATAGAACCAGAACCCGATCAGGAAATACGATGCCAGTCCCACCAGGCCCCAGCCGACGAGCAACCCGATGAAATTGTCGGAGAGCACGAGCGTGAGCATCGCAAACACGAAGAAATTCAAATAGCCGAAGAACCGCGCGATCGCGTTATCGGCGTGCATGTACCCGATGGAGTACAGGTGGATCAGGAAACCGACGCCGGTGATAATGAGGACCCAAATCAGCGAGAGCGGATCCAAGAGGAGGCCGAAGTCGAAGCCGGGCAGCCACGAAAAGAGCGCCTGATGTGCGCCGACCGTGCCGCCGGCACTCTGCGTGGCGGCACTCCACGAGAACAGCGTCGCAACGAACGAGAGCAAGATCGCCAGACTGCCGAGCCAGCCGGCGGCGCGTTTGAGCTGTGGGCCGAAGGCAAAGCACGCGATCGCTCCGGCGAGCGGCAGCAGCCAAATCAGGAACAGCAGCGGATAACTGCCCGTAACGCCCATGATGTGATGTGTCAACGCTATCCCTTCATCAAAGCGACTTCGTCGACGTCGACGTTGCGCGCGGTCCTAAAGACGGTCACCACGATGGCTAGGCCGATGGCCGCTTCTGCCGCCGCGACGGTAATCACCAAAAAGGCGAAAATATGTCCGGCGTTATTGAGCCACGCTTTGGCAAACGTGAGAAACAACAGATTCGCAGCGTTCCACATAAGCTCGATGCTCATGAGCATGATCAGCGGATTGCGTCGCAAGAGCACGCCGGCGACGCCGATGAAAAAGATCACGGCGGAGAGGCCGATGTAGTTCGCGATCGCGACCGGTAAGGTTTCGGCCATTATTCTTCTCCCGCGCGCAGAACGGCGTCGCGCATCTCGCGATCGACGATTCGTGCCCGCTTCCGGCTGGGCACGTATGGCGTCGCATCGCCGGCGAGCAGCACGACGCCGATGACCGCGACCATCAAGATCAGCGCGGTGACTTCAAACGGAAGCAAATTCGTCGTAAAGAGCGCGCGGCCGAAATCGGCAACCGAGCCGAAGACGTTGGCCGTTCCCACCGGGCCGAGCGCCGAACCGTTCATGCTCGTCGTCGCTCCGGCGGTGGAAGCAAACGCCGCATGCGAGACGCCGTACACCACGAAGCCCAGCGCGACGAGCGCCACGATCGCGGCCGGAATCGCCGCTTTCGGCATGCGGTCCGGCCCGACCGAGAATGCCGCCGTGCCGCTCGAGAGCAAAGCGATGACGAACAGGAAGAGGATTAAGATCGCGCCGCTGTAGACGATGATCTGGATAACCGCGATGAATTCGGCAGTCAGCATGAAGTACGTGATCGCTAAGAACGCAAAATGCGCGAGCAGTCCGACCACGCTGTAGATCGGTTTCTTCGCCGTTACCACCCACATCGCGCTCGCGATGAGCAGCACGGCCAGGATCCAAAAAGCGACCGTCATAACTCGGTGAGTCCTTTACGCTGCGTTTTGAGGATCTCGCCGCGCCACGTTGCGGAGTAGCCCTCCGCGATATTGATCGTCGACTTCATGTCGGCGACGCGGCCGAGATCCGACGGAATGCCGTTGGGGCGCTCGTCCGGCGCGAGGCCGACGCCGGCCTCCGGCGGCACCAGCAGCCGGTCCTTGGAGTAGATGAACGAGCCGCGCCGGTAGTCGGACATTTCGAAGCGCGGCGTCAGCACGATGGCATCGGTCGGGCACGCTTCTTCGCACATGCCGCAAAAAATGCAGCGCAGTTCGTCGATCTCGTAGCGCGCGGCGTAGCGTTCGCCCGGGGATTTGCGATCCTCCGGTGAGTTCTCCGCACCGATCACGGTGATCGCGTTGGCGGGGCAGGCGCTCGAGCACAATTCGCAGCCGATGCAGCGCTCCTTGCCGTCGCCGTAGCGGCGCAATTCGTGCAAACCGTGAAAACGCGGCGCGTGCTGCTTCTTTACCGACGGATATTCGATCGTCGGCCGCTTCGCGAACATGAACTTAAACGTGATGCCCATTCCCTGGAGAATGGCGCCGACGTTAAACAAGTTTTTACGCATTCTAACCCCAGATCGCGACGACGACGGCCGTCCCGATCAAATTGAGCGTCGCTATCGGCAGCAGCACTTTCCAGCCGAAGGCCATCAGGCGATCGTACCGGAAGCGCGGCAGCGTCGCCCGCAACCAGATGTACAGGAACATAAAGAACGCTACCTTGATGAGAAACCAGACGATTCCCGGCACGGCGGAGAGACCGAAAAACGGATTCCAGCCGCCCAGGAAAAGCAGCGTCGCGATGCACGAAACGGTCAGCATATTGATGTACTCGGCAATGAAGAACAACCCAAAGCGCAACCCCGAGTACTCCGTGTTGAACCCGCCGACCAGTTCGGCATCGGCTTCGACGAGATCGAACGGCGCGCGATTCGTCTCGGCGACCGCCGTGATGATGTAAATGAGAAAGCCGATGATCTGCGGCACCACGAACCACAGGCGGGTCTGCGCGTTGACGATGCCCGCGAGCGACGTCGTTCCCGCGAGAATCAGCACGCCGATGAGCGACATCGACATCGACAGCTCGTAGCTGATCATTTGCGCGGTCGCGCGCACGCTGCCCAGCAGCGGGTACTTCGAGCCCGAGGCCCAGCCGCCGAGCGAAACGCCGTACACGCCGATCGACGTGATCGCGAGCAGGAAGAGAATCCCCGCGTTCACGTCGCCGATCGCCCAAACGTCGCCGGGGCGCGGCTCGGAGAACGGAATGATCGCATAGACGGAAAACGCCGTGATCAACGAGATGAACGGAGCGAGCCGGTAGATGAACGTATCCGCAGTGTTCGGCGTGAGATCTTCTTTAAGGATCATCTTGACCGCATCGACTGCCGGCTGCAGCAGGCCCCACGGCCCGACGCGATTGGGTCCCGGCCGCAGCTGCATCCAACCCAACACTTTGCGCTCGAAGAGCATCGCGTAGGCGAAGATCGTGATAACGACCAGGAGCAGGACGGCCGACTTAATTAGAACGAGCAGCCAAATATTCATGCTACGCTCGCACCTCGGTCAAAGCCCCTTTTCGTACGTTCGTTATCGTGGCTGCGGCGTCGGCGCCGAGCGCGTTGGCCGGGTCGTCGGGCAGGCCGCCGATAAGTACCGCCACGCCGCGCGGGAGATTCGGACGCACTTCGACGAGGAGGTCGTGCATCGTTCGATCGCCGCTCGCGAGATCGACGTAATCGCCCGTCTCCACGCCGAACGCTTGCGCGTCAGCGGCGCCGAGCGCGACCTCCGGCAGCGGTTCCAGTTCGGCGAGCCGGTCGTCGTGCGCGATCGTGCCGCCGCCGGCGAAGATGCTGGAATGCACGACGAGGCGCAGGTCGCCGCCCGTTGCCGGGTGCGGCGCGCCCCGACCCGTCGCAAACGCGGCGTCGCCGAAGGTGAAGTGTTCCGGCGATCTCGCGAGGTGCGTTATCACGGCGGCGTCGAGTTCTTCGTGTGAGGGCAGCGCGACCCCGAGACGCGCCGCGAGCCCGGCGATCATTTCGAGATCGGAGAGTGCGTCGTCGGGCGCGCGCAATTCCTGCGCCGCGTTGACCGGCAGCACGTCGCCCGCAAGGTTGGTCGTCGTGCCGTTCTTCTCATACGCGCCCTTAGCGGGGAGCACGAGCGTCGCCGCCTTCGCGGTCGCCGTCATGAAAAGTTCGCTCACGACCACGAACGGCGTCTTGGCGAGCGCTTGCCCGATCGCCGGACCGTCGGGGTAATGCAGCGCGGGGTTCGCACCGAAGATCGAAAGCACGCGCAGCTTTCCCGCGCGCGCGTCGGCAATCATCGCGTGCGTATCCTTGCCGCTTTGGACGCCGGCATAGCCCGGCCCGAACGACGGGTGCATGCCCATCGCCTCCGCGCCGCGCGCGTTGCCTTGCTCGCCCGTGACGTATGCGAGCACGGCGATTTCCGGCGGCAGCGCATCCACGAGCGCTTTGCCGAGCGATCGGTCGACTCCGTCCCAAACGATCGCAACCGTTCGCGCATTTTTCGGGAGCGCGCCGATTGCGTCGGCGATCGACGCGGCCTCGCTGCAGGCGACGCCGATCGGCGGCGCGATCTCGAGCGAATTCACGCGAATCAGCTTCGCGCCGCGTTTGACGGCTTTGCGGATGCGCAGATCCATCACCGGCGCCCGCTGCGCCGGCGACTCGCCGATCACGACGATCGCGTTGACACCCTCAAGGGCGAGCAGCGACCCGCCGTTGCGCCCGGGCGTTGCCTGTTGCTGGCGGCCGGCGCGCCAATCGAGATTACCGACACCCTTCGCGCGGAAAACGTGCTGGAGCAGATACGCTTCTTCGTTCGTCAAACGGCCGCCGCCGATGACGCCCACCGCCGACGGATCGGCGGCCAGGATCGCCTTGGCCCAAAGCTCGAGCGCGTCGTCCCAGCCGATCGGTACGAATTCGCCGTCTTGCTTGTAAAGGGGCTGCGTTATGCGATCGCCGCCGGCGTAAAAGCCGACGTTGTAGCGTCCGCGATCGCAGAGCCAGGTGTCGGAGATCGCGTCGTCGGTTTCGACCGACATCGTTCGCGCAACCACGTCGGCGCGCGTGTCTACGAATTGCTGGCAGCCGACGCTGCATTGCGTGCACGACGTCTGGGCGCGCTTGAGATCCCACGGGCGCGATTTGAAGCGGTACGTTTTGGAGGTCAGCGCGCCGACCGGGCAGAGCTCGGTGACGTTGCCCGTGAAGTCGTGGTGGTACGGGTCGCCGGTCGCGGTGGCGATGATGTTGCGCACGCCGCGATCTTTGAGCACCAACTGCTGGTCGCCCGTGATGATGTCGTCGAAGCGCACGCAGCGCTGACAGACGACGCACCGCTCTTCATCGAGCACGATCGTCGGACCGAGATCGACGGCTTTCGGTTTGCTCGCCTTGGCATCGGCAACGCGCGAGGCGCCTTGGCCGTAGGCCATCGCGTAGTCTTGCAGATCGCATTCGCCGCCCTTGTCGCAGATCGGACAGTCCAGCGGATGATTGACCAAATAGAGTTCGAGCACCGCGCGGCGCCCGTCGGCGGCCTTCCCGCTCTCGGTGTGCACGATCATGCCGTCGGTAACCGGCGTGTTACACGCGATCTGCAGTTTCGGCATGCCCTCGATCTCAACCAGACAGATGCGGCACAGACCCGCCGGTCCCATCTTCGTGTGATAGCAATAGACCGGAATCTCCCGCCGAATCTGCTTCGCCGCTTCGACCAGCAGCGTGCCTTTCGGCACGGCCACCGCAACGCCGTCGATCGTGACGGTGACGTTTTCTACTTTAACCTGCTCCGGCATTATACGCTTACCGTTTCTTTGACTGAGGGCGCCGCGGCCGCTCGAAACACTCGCGCCTCAAATTGTTCGGGGAAGCGCTTGAGAACCGACGCGAGGAACGGTTCGATCGAATCGCCGAGCGCGCACAGGTTGATGCCGGTGATCTCGTTGCTGACCTTGAGCAGCATGTCGTAATCGTCGCGCAGCCCGCGATGATGGAGCAGGCGCTCGAGAACCGTCTCGAGCCAATGGCCGCCTTCGCGGCACGGCGTGCACTGACCGCACGATTCGTGCGCGAAGAACCGTACGAGATTGAACGCCGCCTTCACGAAGTCGGTCGTGTCGTCCATCACGAGAAACGCGCCGGAGCCCAGCATCGAGCCCGCCTTCGCGATCGACTCGTAATCGTACGGCAGGTCGAGGTGTTCTTCAAAGATGCACGCGGAGGAACCGCCGCCGGGCTGCACTGCCATCAGCTTGCGCCCCGGCCGCAGCCCGCCCGCGATCTCGATGATTTCGCGCACGGTGGTGCCCAGCGCCATCTCGTAGTTGCCGGGATTGCGCACGTGACCGCTGACCGAGATAACTTTGTAGCCCTTGCTGCGCTCGGTGCCGACCGAAGCGAACCACTCCGCACCGCGCTCGAGAATCGGGACGAGGTAGCCTAGCGTCTCGACGTTATTGACCACGGTCGGCATGCCGTAGAGGCCCGCGACCGCGGGAAACGGCGGCTTCAGGCGCGGCTCGCCGCGTTTGCCTTCCAGCGAATTGAGCAGCGCCGTTTCTTCTCCGCAAATGTACGCGCCCGCGCCGCGATGCACGGTCACTTCGAGATCGTATCCCGTGCCGAAGAGATTCTTGCCGACGAAGCCGGCTTTGCGCGCCGCCTCGAGCGCGTCCATAAAGATTTGATACCCGCGCTTGAACTCGCCGCGGATATAGATGAACGCATGATGTGAGTTAATGCCGTACGCGCCGAGCAGGATGCCCTCGAGCACCAGATGCGGCGTCTCCTCGAGCAGCATGTGGTCCTTGAACGTGCCGGGCTCGGCCTCGTCGCAGTTGCAAACCAAATAGCGCGGGCTGTCGTTCTTTGGTAAGAACGACCACTTCTTGCCGGTCGGAAACCCCGCTCCGCCGCGGCCGCGCAGGCCGGATTTGTCGCAGAGGTCGAGCACGTCCGCCGGTTTGAGTTCGGTCAGCGCGCGCCGCAGTTGTTTGTAGCCGCCGCGCGACCGATACACGTCGATATCGCGCAGGTTGGCCTCGCCGATCCCGGCGGTGAGTACTTTAACGACCGGCATTACTCTTCGATCACCTTGGCAATGATGGGATCGGCATTGGCGAGCCGCTCCCGGGTGCGTCCGCGGAAGCGTTCTTCTTCCAAGACGATGCGGTCGAGCATGATGACGCCGCTCTTGTCGAGCCCGCCCGCGTTATTCGGATGACTGACGTCCTCGGCGCCCGCCGATTTGCCGCCCATCGAAACTTGGCCGTCTTGTGCCACGCTCCACGTCCGTTCGGGCTTCGCCGTCTGCACCATGGGCGCGACCGCATAGCTGCCCGCACGCATCGCCTCGAGCATCTCGTCGATCATCTGCGGTGTGAGACTGTAAACGAACTCGAGATTGACCTGCATGCACGTCGGCTTGTCGCAGGCGGCCAAACACTCGACCTCCTCGTACGAGAAGAGCCCGTCGTCGGTCGTCTGCAGATGACCGATTCCGAGTTTCTCGCGAAAATAGGCCATAACGTCGTCGGCACCGTCGATCGTGCAGGCCAGTCCCCGGCAGACTTGCAGCACGTACTTCCCAACCGGCTTGCGGAAGAACAGCGTGTAGAACGACACGGTCGATTCCACCACCGCCGGCGAAAGATTCAAGAAGTCGGCCGCGGCGCGCATCGCCTCGGGACTGACGTAGCCTTCGCGTTCTTGAAAGAGGTGCACGATCGGCAAGAGCGCCGAGCGCGGCTCTTCGTATTGCGCGACGATCGCTTCGCACTGCGGGCGCAGGCGTTCGTATCGGTCGATCATCGGTCGACCTCGCCAAAGACCGGATCGAGCGAACCGATCATCACGACCAAATCCGCGATCAGGTTTCCGGGAGCCATCCCGACGAGCGCTTGCAGGTTGTAGAGCGATGGCGGACGCGTCCGCACGCGATACGGGCGATTGCCGCCGTCCGAGACGATGTAATACGCCAACTCGCCGCGCGGCGATTCGATCGCCTGATAGACGTCGCCGGGCGGAACGCGAAAGCCCTCGCTCACGATTTTGAAGTGATGGATCAGTGCCTCCATCGAGAGCGCGATCGTCTCCTTGGGTGGTGCGGCAATCTTCGGATTGTCGGTCATCACCGGGCCGGGCTTCTCCAGCCGCTTACGAACTTGCTGCACGATGCGATAGGCTTGATCCATCTCGTCCAACCGAACGAGAAAACGCGCGTACGAGTCGCCTTCTTCGCGGGTCGGAACGTCGAACTCGTAGCTCTCGTATCCGCTGTACGGAAAGGCTTTGCGCACGTCGTACGCCACGCCGCTGCCGCGCAGGCTCGGGCCCGTGAGGCCCCACTGCAGGGCTTCTTCCGCCGACATAATGCCTACGTCGACCGTGCGGTCTTGCAGGATGGGATTCTTCTGCAACAGCCCGCGCAACTCGCGCATGCGGACCGGATACTTCTTGATGAACGCATCGAGCATATCCATAAATCCGCTCGGCAGGTCGCCGTTGACGCCGCCGACGCGAAGGTAGTTCGGATGCATGCGGGCGCCGCCCGAGACCTCCTGCATGTCGAGAATATTCTCGCGCAAATCCAGACAATAGAAAATGCCGGAGAGCGCGCCCAAGTCGATCGCGTGCGTGCCGAGCCAAAACAGATGCGATGCGATACGCGTGAGTTCGGAGAAGAGCACGCGAATCTGCTGCGCGCGTTCGGGAACGTCGCCGGTCACGCCTAGCAGTTTCTCCACGCCCATCACGTAACAAAACGCGTTGTTGCTCGGCGAGAGATAATCCATCCGTTCGACGACGGTCTGCGCCTGCGACCAAAACAAATTCTCGGCGGTCTTTTCGATGCCGGTATGAAGATAGCCGATTTCGGGATCGGCTTTGGTGACGTTTTCGCCTTCGATCTCGAGCATGATCTGCAGCACGCCGTGCGTGGAAGGATGCTGCGGACCCATCGAGAGCACCATCGAGTTGCCGTCTTGCGAGACGATCTCCGGCGTGAGCGGCGTCGCACTCATGGTCATTGCTTCGCGTCCTCATTGCGAACGCGCGCGATCTGCTGCTGCAGCGCCTCGAGCGTGCGGCCCGACGGCGGCGTCCCCGCCTGGACGTTACTCTTGAGCGCAAACGACGGCCGTGGCGACCGTTCGCGCGCGGGCCCGCGCAGCGGATAGTCCTTGCGCAGCGGATGACCCTCCCAGTCGTTGGGCATCTGAATGCGCCGCATATCGGGGTGCCCTTCGAAGGTGATGCCGAAGAGATCGTAGACCTCGCGTTCGGCGTAGTTCGCGTTCAACCACAGATCGGTCGCCGTCGGCAGCGCGGTCTTCTCGATGGGAACGCCGCATAAAATGCGAATCCGTTGCGGAGTTCCGACTTCGGCTACGGTCGCGCGCCGATTGGGCACCTTCAGCAGATGGTAGACGACGTCGAAGCGCGGCACGCGCTGCGGGTAATCGGCCGCACCGATATCGAGCAGCAGCGCGTAGCCCTGGCCTTTGAGTTCGGTCAGGCGCGCGTGCAGCGCGGCCGGTTCGATGCGTTCGATGTGGGCGTCGTCGATCGGCGGGCGTAGGCTCGTCGGATCGATCGCGAGTCCCGTGATCGACGGGGTTTGCGTACTAGGCATGTAGTGTAGTGTTCTCGCTCGTCTGTTAAGCGCGCGCCAGCAAGCCGCCGCGGCCGCCTTCGCGAATCTGTTGTTGGATCAGGTTGACCGCATAGAGCAGGCCGTCGGGCGTGGGGGGACAGCCCGGCACGTAGACGTCCACGGGAACGATCGTGTCCACGCCTTGGACGATGGCATAGTTATCGAAGACCCCGCCCGAACTCGCGCACGCACCCATCGAAATGACCCATTTGGGATCGGCCATCTGATCGTAGAGCCGCTTGACGATCGGCGCCATCTTCTGCGCGACCCGTCCGGAGACGATCATGAGATCGGCCTGACGCGGCGACGGACGAAAAACCTCCGAGCCGAAACGAGCGATGTCGTATTCCGCCGAGGTCGCCGTGATCATCTCGATCGCGCAGCAGGCCAGACCCATGGTGAGCGGCCAGACGCTCGAACTTTGCGCCCAGCGAACGACGTCGTCGAGCTTCGCCAGCATGAAATGCCCCGGGTTCATCTCCATTGGAAGCCTCCTTTTTTCCACACGTAGGCGTAGCCGACGGCGAGTACGATCACGAAAACGATCATCTCGACGAGGCCGAAGGTGCGCAGCTGATGCATCTGCACCGCCCACGGATAGAATGAGGCCGCTTCGACGTCGAAGATCACGAAGAGCATGGCGATCAAGTAGAACTTGACCGGAAAACGGCCGGAGAGCGCGCCGGTCGGCTCGACGCCGCATTCGTACGCCTTCGATTTCTCGGCATTTGGTTTGCGCTGGGCCAATAACCCGGGCAGCACGCTAAAAAGCAGTGCGGCGGCCACGGCCACGGCCACAAAAATGGCTACGGGAGCATAGGGATTCATCGCTTCTGAAAGTTTTCACAAGCATGTCGCGTTACCCTCGCCAAGCCAAGCGAAAGGCGGCTCCTTCTCCTGCGGACCGGTCACAGGCGCGCTTCCTCGCTAGCTCTAATCTATCAACGTATGAAGTGGCTAGCATTGGGATTCGTCCTCCTTCTCGGCAACGCCAACGGCGGCGGCTGCACCAATCCGAACGCCATCGGCGTTCAGGACTACGGCTCGGTCTCCGGACGCGTGCTCGACGCGACGAACAACCGCCCGGTTCCCAACGCCTTGATCTCGGTCGGCGCGATCTACACGGCGTATGCGGACGCGCAAGGCGGCTTCACGCTCGCCACGATTCCGATCGGCATTCAAAACGTGACGGCGAGCGCTCCCGGCTACTCGCGCAACAGCGCCGACGTTCACGTATTCAAAGGGAAGGACAATTCCGCGGGCTACATTCGAATCGTTCCGGTCGGCAACACCAAACCAACCGCGCCGCCGCCCGCTACCCCCGCTCCGAGCGCCACGCCCGAGGAGGTCCCGGTGCAAACGCCCGCGCCGTCGGAGAGCCCGAGCCCCGCTCCCCAGATTCCCGGCTAACGGCCGCCGGTCACTTCAGCCGCATGTCGGCGAGGTCGAGATCGTATTCGATGTTACGAAAGATCTCGTCGGGAATCTCGCCGGCTCCCCGCAGCGACATGATCGCCGCCCGCTCGGCGTCGAGCGCCTCGCGTTGCAGCCGGTGATCGACGGCGTTGGCTTGCGCCACGTCGGAGCCGTCGCCGTCCAAATGACCGCGCAGATGATCGATGCGATGCTCGTACTCTGCGAGTAATCGCCCCGCGGCCTCCCACTCTTTCGTGGACGTGAATCGCGGTTCGAGCGCGTGCAGCCGCGCGAGACCGGCCTCGAGCGCGCGTACGCGCACCTGCGTCTCGTCGCGTTCGCGCGCGCTCGTTTCCGAGATGCCGAGCCACTCGATGAGCGGCCCCAGCGAGAATCCTTGCAGCACGAGCGTTGCGAAAATGACGCAGACGGTCACGAAGATGATCTCCGAGCGAGCCGGGAACGGCGCTCCGCCCGCAACGGTAAACGGCAACGCGAGCGCGGCGGCGAGCGAGACGATGCCGCGCATTCCGCTCCACGCGATGACCGCAACCGATCGCCACGACGGAATCGGATCCCGCTCGCGCAATCGCTTGCTGAACGCGCGCGGCAGATACGTCGCCGGAATGACCCACGCGATGCGAATGAGGATGACGCACGCACAGATGGCGAGCGCGTCGAGCGCGATCTGCATCGGGTTTCCCGGCAACGCCGCGACTACTCCGCGCAGCTGCAAGCCGATCGCGATAAAGACCGTGCCGTTGAGCAGCAGCACCAGCATGCCCCAAACCGACGAACCGACGACGCGAGTCTCGGAATCGGCAATGCGCGCGGAGCGGCGGCTCAAGTAGATGCCGGCGGTCACCGTTGCGAGCACGCCCGAGACGTGAAGCGCCTCCGCCGGAAGGTAGGCGGCGTACGGCGCGAGCAGGATGACCACGTTGATCAGCAGCGAATCGGCGACCTCGCGTCCGACTAAGAATCGCTGAACGCCTTCGATGACGAACGCGACCAGAAATCCGATCGCGATTCCGCCGAGCGAAACGAGCACGAACGCGCCGAGCGCGTGACCGATCGAAAATGCGCCCGTCACGGCGGCGGCAACCGCAAACCGCAGCACGACGAGCGCGCTCGCATCGTTGACGAGCCCCTCGCCGCTCAGGATCGCGACGATGCGGCGGGGAACCGCCAACCGCGCGAAGACCGCTTCCGAGGCGACGGCATCGGGCGGCGCGACGATCGCACCGAGCGCGAACGCCGCCGGCCACGTCATATCCGCAATCAGGGCGTGCGCGATTGCGCCGATGACGAGCGTCGATGCCACGACCAATCCGATCGCCAGAAACCCGATCGGCCGCGCGTTGCGCTTAAACTCGAACCAATCCGTCGACCACGCCGCGCTAAAGAGCAGCGGCGGAAGCACGATCAAAAACACCAGATTCGGCGCCAATTCGATCCTCGGCAAATCCGGAAAGAACGCCAACAACACGCCGCCGATCACAAACACCACCGGATACGGCGTATTGAATCGCTTCGCAATCACCGAAAGCACGATGATCGCCGCCAGCAACCCAAACAACAACAGCGGCAAATGCCCCATCACCACCACTCAAACATCAACAAACAAACACCCCAAAAAATCCACGCTTCGACAAGCTCATGCTTCGACA